>CAJJQT010000115.1 GCA_905193995.1 uncultured Porphyromonadaceae bacterium
CTGCGTAATTCTACTCAATTTTATGGGAGGCGGAAGAGGCGGCGGGCGTTGGCGGGGGTGATGCGGTCGATGTCGGCGACGGAGAGGCCGAGGGTATCGGCGACGAAGGCGGCGATGTATGGCAGGAACGCACTTTCGTTGCGGCGTCCGCGCCTGGGAACGGGCGCCAGATATGGTGAGTCGGTCTCGAGCAGCAGGCGGTCGGGGCCGATTACGGGGAGCACCTCGCGCAGCCGCGAATTCTTGAAAGTGACTATGCCGTTGATGCCGAAGTAGTAGTCGCCCAGGCGGCGGATCGCGGCGACATCGTCGGCCGTGCCGCCGAAGCTGTGGAACACGGCGGGCACACCCGGATGGCGGCCGAGCACTTCGAGCGTCTCGGCGAGGCCTTCGCGGCAGTGGATGATCAGCGGCAACCCCATTTCGGCGGCTTTTGCTGCCTGGCGGTCAAAGACCTCGATCTGCTCGGCGCGGTAGATGCGGTCCCAGTAGAGGTCGATACCAACTTCGCCTACGGCTACGTAACCGGCATCGGGCGTGATGCGGCTCATGATGTCATCAAGAGCGTTTTCCCAGCCGGGGCCGACCTCGGTCGGATGCAGCCCCATGGCCCGGAATATCTGCCCCGGATACTGCGCGGCGAGGGCTTCGAGCGAGCCGACCGACGAGGCGTCGACATTCGGAAATATCATCTGCAACACTCCGGCGGCCAAAGCTCGGCCAACGGCTGCCGATCCGCCGCCGTCGGTGTCAAATTCAGGTAGATAGAGGTGTGTATGCGTGTCGATCATCGTACGCGGCGCGACTGTGAGTGGGCCAGGTCCTCGAACCAGCGCCGTGTGGCAGCATCCATCCCGACGGAGTCGAGCGCGGCGAGGGCCTCGTCGATGTAGCGGTCGATAAGCCGGTCGCAGCGTTCCGACAGATGCAGGCGGTCGTAGAGCGCGCGGACTACAGCCACGCGTCGGTTGCCGGGCTCTATGGCGAAGGCCTCGGCCAGGCGGTCGTGCGACTCGTGGTCGGCGATGACGTAGAACCAGGTCCGCTTGCCGGTGATGATATCGTTGCCGATGGCCTTGCCGAACACAGCCTTGTCGCCGTAGATGTCGAGCCAGTCGTCGCGCAGCTGGAAGGCGAGCCCGAGTTTCATGCCGAACTGATAGAAAGCCTCGCGCACTTCATCCGACGCACCGGCCATGGCCGCGCCTATCTTGCAGGCCCCGCCGAGAAGTACGGAGGTCTTTAGGCAGATCATGTGCAGGTATGCCTTCTCGGAGACTGTGGCACGGTTCTCGAACTCGATGTCGTACTGCTGGCCTTCATAGACGAGCATGGCAGTGGCGTTGAAGATGTCGAGAATGTCGGCTGTTCGGTCGCCGGCGCCGAGCATCATCATCTGCGTGGCCATGGTGAGCAGTGCGTCGCCCGAGAGGATGGCGCGTCGCTCGTCCCAGCGGCGGTATACGGTCAGTTTGCCGCGGCGGCGTGGCGAGCGGTCCATCACATCGTCGTGGATAAGTGTGAAGTTGTGGAACATCTCGATGCCGGCTGCCTGGTTGACGACGGCTTCGGGTTCCAGTCCCAGGGCCGAGGCTGCAGCCATTGTCAGGACGGGACGCAGGCGCTTGCCGCCTCCCTCGAGGGTATATTCGATCGGTTTGTAAAGCCCGGCTGGCGAGGCCGATCCGCGGGGATACTCGACCGCGGCGAGACGGTCGTTGATGATCTTGATCAGTTCGGTAGTGTTTTTCATTCCGATGTGTTTATGCTTGGCAAAGATAGCCATTTTTCGTGATATTTTGCTATCTTTGCGCATTATTTGCACATTAGTCCGACAAAATATGATCTATTTGCTATATCTGCTTGCTGCTTTGGTCCTGGCCGGACTGAGCCTGGCGTTTTTCCGATCGGTCAACCACGGTCTCTCGGTCCGCTCCATGCATCAGCAGACGACGCGCTTCGCCATCGGCTCGCTGATAGCTGTCGGGCCGGTAGCCCTCGCCGGTCAGTTGCCGGGGGCCTGGGGCTGGCCGCTGTGGCTGGCCGCCGCGGCCGCTGTGGCCTGGGGCGTGACCTATCCGCTGCTTTACCATCTGACACACCGCACAGTGTCGGCCGACTATGACAACCACATCGACATAGCCTGCGGCCTATATTTCTTCGGCTTGCTCTCGGCCCTGTGCGTGACGGCGGCCTCGGCACCGCCGGCTTTGGGCATCGCGGCAGCGGCGCTCGCCGCTCTGACCGAATTCGCACTGCTGGCTGTGGCGATGGTGCAGATCATCTATTATTTTATGTACGGCATGTGCGTCGACACCAACGGTGTGCAGATTCTGCGCCAGACCAATGTCAACGAGATCATCGAATTCTCGCGCTCATATCCCCGGTGGGCTACTGTGGGTGCCTTGCTCGGCATCTCCGCGCTGGCCGCGCTGTGCTTCGCCGTCAATTTCGTGTGGGCGCCTGTCGCCGGCCTGCCTGCTTGGGCGACAGCGGTCGAATGCGCTGCGGCGGTCGGCATCGGTGCATTCATCTTCGCCGGCCGGCGCTCGCCGATTGCCCGCAGCGGCGTGGTCGACCTGTGGCGCACGGTCAGCGACTACCGGCGCCGCATCGGCATATACCGTGAGGCCTCCGGGCGCCGCAATGCCACTCTGACAGTCGAAAAACTCGGCGAACCCTACGACGGCCCGGCCACTTACGTTATGGTTATCGGCGAGAGCGCCACCCGCGATTATATGTCGGCCTTCGCCGATGTTGACCGCGAGACGACGCCCTGGCTCTCGGCACGCGCCGCTGCCGATCCGGAACATTTTCTCATCTTTCCGAATGCCTATTCGTCGCAGATGTACACCGTGGCCACGCTCGAGAAGGCGCTCACCGAAAGCAACCAGTACGGCGCCCCGGCGTTCAACAGCGCCTGCTCCATAATCGACATGGCCCGCAAGGCCGGCTTCCGCATCCACTGGTACAGCAACCAGGGCCACCTCGGCGCCTTCGATACACCGGTGACGGTCGTGGCCGAGACGTCCGACGTAGCGCGCTGGACCGCCGAGGAACTCAGCAAGGTGCCCTATGACATGACCCTGCTCGATTTTCTCGACGAGGTCGATCCCGGGGCCGACAACCTGATCGTGATTCATCTAAAAGGCAGTCATTTCAACTTCCAGAACCGCTATCCCGCTTCCGAGGCCGTGTGGGAAGGAACGGACAATCCCACCTGCTACAAGAACTCGATACGCTACACCGACCGTCTGCTGCAGGCCCTCCATGAGCGCTGCTTGCGCGACTTCAACCTCAAGGCCATGGTCTATTTCTCCGACCACGGCTGCATACCCACGGCCCGGCGTGCACCCGGCTTCAGCGACTTCCAGATGGTGCGCATTCCGCTCTTTGTCTGGCTCGGCGATGACTATGCCCGGCGCCATCCCGTGCCTTTCCGTGCGCTGCACGACAACCGCGGCCGCTGCTTCACCAACGACCTTGTGTACGATCTGATGTGTGGACTGATGGACCTGCGGTCGGAGCATTTCGATCCGTCGCAGTCGATCGCGTCGCCCGACTACCGCTTCGACCGCGAATCGCTCGCGACGCTTGACGGCGCAGTGCCGCTCGTCGACGATCCGTGCCCGCGCGGATGGTCAGAATGAAATGCCCAGGCGCACCATGGCCACGTTGAGCGCGGGATAGTGGGTGACGGCCTCGCCCGAGGTCACGTCGCCGCGTCCGACATAGGTGTATCCGGCCAGAATGTAGCTGCGGAACTTGCGGCCCCGCGCCAGGTTGATGCCAACGCCGACCGATGCGTAGGCACCCGTGCCTGTGGCGTTGTCGGGCAGGTAGTTGAGCGCCATTCCACCGCGGACATCAAGGAAGAGCAGCTTCACCCGGCGCGAAAAGTCAGTGCGCAGTATGGCGAAAATCGGGTAGGTGCGGCATGAGTTGCTGATCATGATGTTGGCACCGGCTCCTATGCCTGCAAAAGTGAATATGCCCTGCCGGATACCGAATGATGCGTTGATGTCGATCGACGACATGTCGTTGGCGCTCAGATCAATCGAACTGCCGGCTTCGGCGCCCCAGGTAAATGTCAGGCGTGCGTCATCGTCGCCGCGCACGGCCGCCGAGTCGGGCGGCTGACTTCCGGCGAACATCAGCGCCGGTACGAATGCCAGCGCGGCGGTCAGCAACAGGCGTCTCATATTCGGGTGAGTTTCAGACAGGTCCAGCGGTCAAGCTCCGTCCACGAGTCTACTTTCAGCCCGGCCGCCCCGGCCGCCCCGGCCGCCCCGGCCGCTACGGGGGTGTCGTCGGTATAGAATCCGCTCAGCAGCATCGTGCCTCCCCGGCGCAAGCGCGCGGCGTATGCGGCGATGTCGGCCGTGATGACATTGCGGTTGATGTTGGCTATGAATACGTCGCACTCCGGCACACCTGCCAGCGCCGAGGCGTCGCCCAGGATGAGCGTGATTTCCGGATGGCCGTTCAGCGCCACATTCTCGCGGGCATTGGCGTAGGCGAATTCGTCGATTTCGATACCCGTTACGGGCGATGCGCCGCGCATTGCGGCCAACAGGGCCAGGATGGCCGTGCCCGTGCCCATGTCGATGACGGCCTTGCCTTCGAGGTCCATGTCGAGCAGCGCCGTCAGTATCTGCGACGTCGTGGCGTGGTGGCCCGTGCCGAAGGCCATCTTAGGGTCGATCACTATGTCGTACTGAGCCTTGGGCACGTCAGTATGGAACGAGCTGTGAACCACACAGCGGTCAGCCACGATGATCGGCCGGAAATAGTTCTTCTCCCATTCCTCGTTCCAGTCGCGCCCTTCGACCTTCGTGTGCCTGACCGTCAGGCGGCAGTCGTAGGGGAAGTCGGCTACGACGCCGTCGACAGCCGCGCTGTCAAACGCGCCGACAGCGATATAAGCCGTCAGACCCTCGCCGTCAGGTACAAAACTCTCGTAGCCGACATCGCCAAGCATGCCGGCCAGCAGATCGGTGGCGTCCTCACCCGCGTACGGCTCCATGTCGAGCCGAGTCTCTATGTAATCGTTCATAGCTGTCCTCTTTTCCGTATTTCAGGCAAAGGTAGCTATTTTGTCGCAGTTACGCCTACTTTTTGGCTAAAAAATCAGCGTTCCTTTTTCTTATTGTGGCGCAGCAGCGGCGCCACACGCTGCCACAGCTTAACACCGAGCACCAGATAGTCGGCATAGTTCAGCATCCCGAGCATCCGGGAGAATGTCGACTTGCTGAAAACGAGATTGCCCCGGCGCACGCGGTTGCCCTCGATAACGATCCGCTCTTTCTCAAGCTCGATCCGGGCCAGTGTCACGGCACGCTCATACACCAGGCGGTCCATCGTGTAGCCCTGCCACTGAGGGCTGTTGTGCGGTAACTTCTTCATGGCTTATTGGTTTTGAGGCGGTTTGACAAACAGACGTGTCACAAACCGGGTGATCGGATCGATGAACAGCTTGCGCCGCATGAAAAACAGCACCGCAAACAGCACCACATAGAACGCCGCCACATACAGAAACGCCGCTATCGGCGCCACGGTCTCGGCCAGCATATGCCCGATGCCGAACGACAGAAACAACAGCACCATCGAACCCACTATCAGCAGCACCGCGTAAAACGCCACCGCCGAAAGCAGAACGGACGTCTTTTCCGCGGCCGTGAGCCGCGCATAATCGATATTCAACGTGATCAGACGGCGCAGATTGTCAAACATTGCCGCCAAAGGCTGCTTCTCTTCACTCATTTCGGATAAATAATTGAAAGTGTGATGAATATTGTAAAATGATGCCGGGCGTGCGGCAGTTCATCGCTTCACTGCCGCCGCGCCGGCATACATCTTAGTTTTCTTCGATCTGGCTGGCGATCATCTCGACGAAATCATCGACCTGATCATCAGCAATGATACCCTTCTTTACCAGCATCTCCTTGATGCGGCGGCGCACCTCCTCGCCCTTGTCGGTCGTGACGAGCGCCGTAGCGGCTGCTCCAACGGCAGCGCCGGTCAGGAACAGTAGCAGACCTTTCATTTCTTCTTCGGCTCAAGAGTTTCGTTCATCTTTTCCTCGATCTTATCCTCCATGGCGTCGGCGATTTCCTCGACCTGGCTCTCCTTGGCATAAGGGAACTTGTCGCGGATGAAGCGACGGATCTGGGCCCGCGTGCGGATACCCGACTGAGGAGCAAGAAGAATGGCGGCGGCTGCGCCGACCACTGCGCCGCCTATTGCGGCAAGTGCGATTTGAAGACCTTTCATAGTAATTCTCGTTTTTTTGTGGGTTATTTTTAACTATACCACAATAACGCCCCATACCCGCGAAAAGTTTGCACCCCGCACAAAAATTCCCCGGCGACCGTAAGCCTGACTGCCATCCCGTGCGCCCGTGGACGTCTCCGCTTGAGTCTCCGCTTTGAGCGTCCGCAGTAAAAAATTGCGAAAAAGCATTGCAAACCCAAAATAAATATGTAACTTTGCATCCGAAAAAGCGCCGCGCCAAAGCATGGCTGCCGAAATGG
>CAJJQT010000116.1 GCA_905193995.1 uncultured Porphyromonadaceae bacterium
TCGAGATCTATCCCGAGGACCTGGCGCTGCAAGACTATGTCATGGCTCCCGCGCCCTCTAAAAAGAAACGCAAGAAATAATGATACGGCGCAGCGAATTGCAGCAGGTGGGGCGCCTTTACAAGACGCATGGCATCCGGGGCGAGCTTCAGCTCGAACTCGACGACCGCTACACGCCCCGCGAGCTCGGATTCCTGGTCCTCGAAATGGACGGCATCTGTGTGCCTTTCTTCGTGGCTGAGGCGCGGCGCCGCGGCGCCGACTGGCTGGTGCGCTTCGACGGCGCCGACACCGACGCGGCAGCCGCCTCCCTGGCCATGCACGATGTATACTATCCGGCTGCACGGCTGCCTCACACCGACAGCGGCGGCGACGAAGGCGTCTATCTGGCCGATATGGCCGGCTATGAGCTACGCGACGGCGCGACGGCGGTCGGTACCATAGAGTCGGTCGACGATTCGACGGCCAACGTGCTGATATATGCCCACGACCCGGCCGGACGCCAGCTTATCGTGCCGTACCACGACGACCTGCTGCTCGACTACGACACCGACGCGCGCTATCTGTCGCTGCAGTTGCCCCGGGGGCTTATCGAACTAAACAAGTGAAGCTATGGAATTTGACGAAAACGATGCCGTAAAGGCGATGCAGGAAGCCGTGGCCGCCGGCTACGACGACAACGAACTGCTCAATATCATCGACATGATCTATGATTACTACGAGTCGAACGGGCTGCTCGAAATCGACGCCGAGGCCGACGATGACGACGACGTGGACCCCGCCGACATAGTGGCCTACGTCAGTCGCATGCTCGCCCGCGACCGCGGCGCCCACGTGGCGCCCGATGATGTGGGGCCGCTGGTGCGCGCCTATCTGGACTATGAATCGAACTTATAACGACAAGATGCGAAATATTCTTTCCTCAATAATAGTAGCCGCAGCGGCGGCGCTGGCGCTGCCTCCGGCCGCCGCCGCGCAGGACGAGCCCGACAACCTCGACATGAGCGTGTCGGAGAATATGGCGGTGCCGGCGGTGCCCCAGAAAGCGCACGGCTACGTGACGAGCGCCATGGACCAGCTGCGCCGTTACTTCGTCAGGGACGGATTCGCGGCCGAGATGACCCGCGGCGGCGAGGTGCTCCGGCTGACAGTTCCATGCGAGAAGCTGTTCGCCCCGGGGGCGGTGGAGCTGAAGCCTTCGGCCGCCGCCGTGCTCAAGCCGTTCGCCACAGTGGTGCGCGAGCCGGGCCGATACAAGATGCTCGTGGCCGTGCATACCGACGATACCGGCGACGAGGTCTACAGCGATTCGATCTCAGCCGCGCGCGCCAATGCCATCGACGACTATCTGTGGCAGCTCGCCGATCAGGCGGAAACCAACGTGATACCCTATGGACTGGCCCACGACGAGCCCCTCAAGCCCGACGATTCGCTGATCAACCGCGCCGTCAACCGCCGCGTGGAGTTCATCATCATTCCCGATAAGGAAATGCTCCGCGCCGCCGGCGTCAAGGTCAAGTGACGGACGCGCCGAGGACTGAAATTGCGAAAAAATGCGTAACTTTGTACAATCATTACATTATAATAGAAGGAAAAAGTAACAAAATACTATGGCAATAGAACTACAACATCTGACCAAGCGCCAGGAGAATTATTCACAGTGGTACAATGAACTTGTCGTGAAGGCCGATCTGGCCGAGCAGTCGGCCGTGCGCGGCTGTATGGTGATCAAGCCCTACGGATATGCGATATGGGAGAAAATGCAGCAGACACTTGACCGTATGTTCAAGGAAACGGGCGTGAAGAACGCCTATTTCCCGCTCCTGATCCCGAAATCGTTTCTCTGCCGCGAGGCCGAGCACGTGGAGGGTTTCGCCAAGGAATGCGCCGTGGTGACCCACTACCGCCTGAAGAACGATCCGAACGGCACCGGCGTGATAGTAGATCCTGAAGCCAAGCTTGAGGAGGAACTGATCGTGCGCCCGACTTCGGAGACCATCATCTGGGGAACGTACAAGAACTGGATCCACTCCTACCGCGACCTGCCCGTGATCTGCAACCAGTGGTGCAACGTGATGCGCTGGGAGATGCGTACCCGCCTGTTCCTGCGCACGGCCGAGTTCCTGTGGCAGGAAGGCCACTGCGCCCACGCCACGGCCGAGGAATCGGAAAAGCGCACCGTGCAGATGATCAACCTCTATGCCGATTTCTGCCGCCGCTACATGGGGCTGCCCGTGATCATCGGCGTCAAGACGGCCAACGAACGCTTCGCCGGAGCCCTGAACACCTACACCATCGAGGCCATGATGCAGGATGGCAAGGCCCTGCAGTCGGGAACGTCGCACAACCTGGGCCAGAACTTCGCCAAGGCTTTCGACGTGACCTTCGTCAACAAGGACAACAAGCCCGAATACGTATGGGCCAACTCGTGGGGCGTGTCGACGCGCCTGATGGGCGCGCTTATCATGGCCCATTCCGACGACAACGGCCTGGTTCTGCCCCCGCATCTGGCGCCGATCCAGGTGGTGATCGTACCCATCTCGAAGAACGCCGAGCAGCTGGCCGCCATCACCGAGGCCGTCATGCCCATCATCGAGCGCCTGGGACAGCTGGGCATCAGCGTCAAGTATGACGACGATGACAAGCGCCGCCCGGGCTTCAAGTTCGCCGACTACGAGCTCAAGGGCGTCCCCGTGCGTCTGGCCATCGGTGCCCGCGATCTCGAGAACGGCACCGTAGAGGTCATGCGCCGCGACACCCTCGAAAAGGAGACCCTGCCGCTGGCCGGAATCGCCGACACAATCAACACTCTGCTCGAGGATATCCAGAACAACATCTACCAGAAGGCCCTGAAGATGCGCGACAGCCGCATCATCAAGTGCGACTCGTACGACGAGTTCAAGGAAAAGATCGAGGACGGCGGCTTCTTCCTCTGCCACTGGGACGGCACCACAGAGACCGAAGAACGCATCAAGGCCGAGACAAAGGCAACCATCCGCTGCATACCGCTCGACGGCGAAGAGGAGGAAGGCGTCTGCATGGTGACCGGAAAGCCCTCGAAGCGCCGCGTGATCATAGCCCGTGCATACTAAAAGGTAGGATATGCGCCTGGCGATAGTGATGCCCTGCTACAACGAGCAGGAAATACTTCCGCACACGCTGGAAGTGATGCTCGGCTATCTCGAGCGGCTCGTTTCGCGCGGGCTGGTGTCGGACGACTCGTACATGTTTCTGGTCGACGACGGCAGCAGGGATGACACGTGGCGGATCATCAGCGAGGCCCATGCGCGCGATCCGCGCGTCAAGGGCATCTCGCTGGCTCACAACCGCGGCCAGCAGGCCCTGATCGCCGGCCTGGAGTCGGTGACGGACCGCTGCGACGCCTGCGTGACGATGGACGCCGACCTACAGGATGATCCCTCGGCCATCGAGAAAATGATAGCCGAGTACAACGACGGCTGTGAGATAGTGTTCGGCGTGCGGTCTGCGCGCGACAAGGACACTGCTTTCAAGCGCGGAACGGCCGGCATGTTTTACAAATTTTTGCAGAAGATGGGTGTGGAGACCATACCCAACCATGCCGACTACCGCCTGATGAGCAACCGCGCCCTGCATCTGCTGGGCGAGTATGCCGAGCGGTCGATGTATCTGCGCGGCATTGTTCCGCAGATCGGCCTGAAGACCGCCATCGTGAAGTATCCGCGCCCGGCTCGCCTTACGGGCGAAAGCAAATATCCGCTCAGGAAGATGGTGGCGCTGGCGGTCGACGGCGTGACGTCGTTCACGGCCCGTCCGATGACCTTCATCTTTCTGATCGGCCTGTCGCTGCTGCTGATCGACATTGTGGTGGCTATCTGGGTGCTGGTGTCGTATTTCACCGGCTCGGCCGTGAGCGGATGGACGTCGCTGATACTCTCGGTGTGGTTCCTGGGCTCGCTGATACTCATGTCGATAGGCATTTTGGGCGAGTATATCGGCAAGATATATATCGAAGTGAAGCACCGCCCGCGCTATGCCGTGCGTGAAGAACTGTTTGACTGAACTTTACCGCTCTCTCCGGCTATGACAAAGACAGAAGTAACACTCGGGATATTTTCACCGGACCTTTCGAGCCACGTGGCGCTGCCATATGCCGACCAGGGTATACAGGCCGGCTTCCCGTCGCCTGCCCAGGACTATATCAGCGAGTCGATCGACCTGAATCGCGAGCTGATCCGTCACCCGGCGGCCACGTTCTACGGCCGTGTGTCGGGCGACTCGATGATCGGCGACGGCATCGAGTCCGGCGACATCCTGGTGATCGACCGGTCGATCGAACCTTCGGACGGTGATCTGGCCGTGTGCTGCCTCGACGGGGATTTCACACTCAAGCGCATATCGCTCACCGACGGTGTGGTGCGTCTGATACCCTCAAACGAGTCGTTCGACCCGATACTCGTGACTCCTGAGTCGCAATTCGAGGTGTGGGGCGTCGTTACTTACACAATCAAACAACACCGCCGCCAGTCGCGGACCAAGCATTGATTTACGGCTGTGTACGGGCTGATCGACTGCAATAATTTCTTCGTGTCGTGCGAGCGCGTGTTCGTGCCTGCGCTGCGCCGCCGCCCTGTGGTGGTGCTGTCGAACAACGACGGCTGCGCCGTGGCGCTCAGCAATGAGGCCAAGGCTCTGGGACTGAAGCGCGGCGACCCGTATTTCAAGATTCAGGCCCTTTGTGCCCGCGAGGGTGTCGAGGTGCTCTCGGGCAACCACCGCCTCTACGGCGATATGTCGAACCGCGTGATGGCCACGCTCTCGTCGATGGTGCCCGAAATCGAGATATATTCGATCGACGAAGCCTTCCTGCATCTCGACGGCTGGTCAGCGGCCGAGCTGTCCGAGCTCGGGCATAAAATCGTACGCCGTGTG
The DNA here is from genome assembly GCA_905193995.1 of uncultured Porphyromonadaceae bacterium. Lineage (GTDB taxonomy): Bacteria > Bacteroidota > Bacteroidia > Bacteroidales > Muribaculaceae > CAG-873. Next base: position 4,911 of record CAJJQT010000116.1, read on the forward strand.
CGCCGCGACACTGGCATCCCGACCTCCATGGGTATAGCCCCGACCAAAACGCTTGCCAAGGTGGCCGCGCGGTTTGCCAAAAAATATCCGGGCTACCGCTCGTCGTGCATCATAGGCTCGGAGGACGCGCGCCGCAAGGCGCTGTCGCTGATGCCGGTGGGAGATGTCTGGGGTGTGGGGCGCCGCATGACGCGCCGTATGGCTCAGGCGGGCATAACCACGGCCCTTGACTTCGCCGACATGTCCGAAAACGACGTGCACCGCACCTTCAATGTCGTGCTGGAGCGGACGTGGCGGGAGCTCAACGGCGTGTCGTGCATCGACATGGAGCTGATAGATCCGCCGCAGAAGCAGATGTGCTGCTCGCGGTCGTTCGGAACGATGCTTACAGAGTTCGACGACCTTCGCCAGGCCGTGGCGCTGTTTGCAACGATCGTCTCGCGCAAGCTGCGCGAGCGGCGTCTGGCGGCAGTGTCCGTATCGGTGTTCATACACACCAACGTATTCCGCGACGATATGGAGCAGTACTGCAGTTCGGCGTGCCGCCGCCCGGCCGAGGCGACTAACGACACAATGGCCATCACGGCAGCGGCCGTAGAGTGTCTGCGCGCGATCTACCGCCGCGGCTACTCGTACAAGAAGGCCGGAATACTGATCCCCGAGCTTGTCGACGAGCGAGCCGTACGCAAGTCGCTTTTCGGCACTGAGAAGGATCGCGCGCGCCATCAGCGGCTCATGGGAGTCCTCGATGACATAAATTCGAATTCGATAGCGCACGATACGGTGCACGTGGCGTCGTACAAGCCCGCGGAAAGCCTTACCCGCGGCGAGCGGCGTTCGCGGCTGTATTCGTCGTGCCTCAAGGATATAATCATAGTTAATGCACCTCAAATCAGAGTGTAATGGATTCAAAGGTATTCAATGCGAAATTGGCCAAGAGTCTCGATATGACTCCGAAGCGTGTCGGCGAACTGCTCGACGCGTTTGCCGACATACTGCAGGAATCGGCCCGTACGGCCACTGCGGTGGCCGTGCCGTCGTTCGGCAGTTTTGTGCCCGTTAAGGCGGACGAAGAAATAACAGTGGACCGTTCGAGTGGCCGGCGGGTGCTTCTGCCCCCTCAGATAACGGTGGAGTTTCACGCCGCGGCGATGCTGCGCAAAAAACTGAACAGCCATGAATGAGACGATCAATCTGCCCCGACTGATATCCATGATCGCCGCCCGCACCGGCAGCGACCAGACGACCGTGCGTCGTTTTCTGCACCAGCTTTTCGGTCAGATCGAAAGCAGCCTGTCGGCAGGCGAAAGTGTGTCGGTCAAGGGCGTGGGCGACTTCGTGCCTTACGACGACAGCGCATCACCCGTGAAATTTCTGGCCGATCCTGAGCTTGCGGCGATAGCTAACGAACCATTTGCGGCGTTCGAGGCCGTGGAGCTGAACGACGGCGTGACGGAATCTGTCCTCGCCGAGACAACTCCAGCCGTCGAAGTCCCCGCATCTTCCGTAGAGCCGGAGCCCGAACCTGAGCCCGAACCCGAGCCGGAGCCTGAACCGGAACCCGAGCCGGAGCCTGAACCGGAACCCGAGCCGGAGCCTGAACC
>CAJJQT010000117.1 GCA_905193995.1 uncultured Porphyromonadaceae bacterium
CAGGTGTTTACACATATATTTATAACTGATTTACAAATAATTAATGTGTAGCACTTAAAGTATAAATTAATATTATTTACAATTACGAATTTACAATCCAATTTATTAGTTTACCAATCCATCTTTACCGGTTTGCAAGTCATAATTTTATTTTCCTAATTTTAAATTTGCGTATTTGAATTATTGTTTTTACATTTGCATCATCAATAATTAACTTCAAAATTGTTCCTCACTTTCACATTCACTCTATTGTTTACAAAGTCTGTTCGGTTCTTGCGATCGAGCGCCTCATTTCTTTCCGCAATCACATCGGTCTGACAAATTCTCAGTTCGCCGACCGCGCAGGCATCCCGCGCCCCACTCTCTCACAATTTCTCAACGGGCGAAACAAACGGTTAAGCGATGACTTCACAGCAAAACTTCACGACGCATATCCTGACCTAAATATACTCTGGCTCCTTTTTGGTGAAGGCAATATGACAATCGACTCAGATATGCCCGCAATTTCCGATGAAATTGGCCGAAATTCAAGTCAGATGCCAGATCAAGACCTTAAGAATGAAGTTCATGCAGAACAGCAATTAGTCCAAAACTCCACGAATCGGTCCGATCAATCTACAAAAAGCGGTGTAAACGAGACATTTTTTGACCGCAACGAAAGCGGCGGACTCTTCAACTCCGACATAGCGCAGCAGTTCCCGCTGGCCGGCGCACCGGTTCCCCATCCTGTCATACCCACGGATCCGGCAAAGCGCATCCAGTCAATCATGGTCTTCTATAGCGACAACAGCTACGAGATCTTTACTCCTGCACCGGCCGACAAGTCCTGACCGACCAATCCCGGTGACAAACTCCGTAAGTTCCGCTTCTAATTTTTCATTACATTTTGCTTTGCTTTCGCATAAAATTTCGTATTTTTGCCTTTGATATTATATAATTAAGGTGAAAAGACGATTGCTCGGCATCTACAGCTTCTATCGCGACGGTTTCAAGGCGATGACCGTCGGGCGCAAGCTGTGGCTGCTAATTTTCATAAAATTAGCCATCATCTTTCTGGTAATCAAGCTGCTGTTCTTCCCCGACAAACTTGCGACGAAATATACGACCGATGAGGATCGCGCACAGGCCGTCAGGTCATCGCTTACGGCGGCCGATATACCCGAATAAAAATCTTCAACTAATCAATAACTCTAAAACTATTCATCATGAATGACATTCTAAGCGTGGTCGACTGGTCGAGGGCCCAATTCGCCCTTACGGCCATCTACCATTGGTTGTTTGTCCCGCTGACCATCGGCCTGGCGCTGATCGTTGCCATTATGGAATCGATCTATGTCAAGACCGGCGACTCCCGGTGGAAAGGGATCACAAAATTTTGGATGACCGTATTCGGCATCAACTTTGCCATCGGCGTAGCCACCGGCATAATCCTCGAATTTGAATTCGGCACCAACTGGTCGAACTACAGCTGGTTTGTCGGCGATATCTTCGGAGCTCCGCTGGCCATCGAAGGTATTTTTGCATTCTTTATGGAGGCGACTTTCGTGGCTGTGATGTTCTTCGGCTGGAACAAGGTAAGCAAGGGATTCCATCTTGCCTCGACATGGCTCGTGGCCGTCGGCGTCGCGCTGTCGGCCCTGTGGATTCTTGTCGCCAACGCATGGATGCAGAATCCGGTCGGCATGGAATTCGATCCGGCCCAGATGCGCAACGTCATGGACGATTTCGGCGAAGTAGCCTTCAACAGCGTGGCGATGCATAAGTTCTTCCACGCCGTTGCGAGCGGCTGGACTCTCGCGGGCGTTGTCGTCATCGGCATCAGCTGCTGGATGCTATGGCGCAAGCGCAATATCGACGCTTCGCGAAAGTCGCTGCAGATTGGCGCATGGGTCGGTCTCGCAGGCATATTGCTCACAATTTATACCGGCGACGGCTCCGCCGTCGACGTAGCCCGCGTACAGCCTATGAAGCTCGCCGCCATGGAAGGGCTCTACGACGGCCACGTGGGCCAGAGCCTCGTAGGTTTCGGCATCGTCAATCCCGACAAGAAACCCGGCGACTCGCTTGAGGCCATCAAATTCGAGATTCCTATCCCCTACGGACTCTCACTTCTTGCCAACCACGATCCGCACTCGTTCGTGCCGGGCATCAACGACCTCATCAACGGCGTAGCGCTCACACCCGAGGGCGACACAGTCAATACCGTATCGTATCAGCGGCGCATCGAGCTCGGCCGCGAAGCCCAGCAGGCTCTGCGCGAATACGATGCTGCCCGGGGCGCCGGCGACACTGCTGCAATGGCAGCGGCAGCCGCTTCAGTGAAGGAGAACTTCAAATATTTCGGCTACGGTTACTTCAACTCGCCAGCCGACGCCGTCCCGCCTGTCGCTCTGACTTTCTACGCATTCCGCGTCATGGTCTTCATCGGCGGCTATCTGCTGCTCTTCTTCCTGCTGGCCATCTACGCCGCCCGCAAACGCTACTCCTGGCTTGAAAAGCCGTGGCTTCACTGGGTAGGCATCCTCTCGATCCCTCTGGCGTACCTCTGCAGCGAGGCCGGATGGGTTGTAGCCGAAGTCGGCCGCCAGCCCTGGATCATCCAGGATCTGATGCCGGTCGGAGTTGCCATCAGCGACGTCACCCCGGCATCAGTCCAGTTCACTTTCTGGATGTTCGCAGTTCTGTTCACAGCCCTGCTCGTAGCCGAAATAAGCATCATGCTGCGCTACATCTCCAAGGCATCCAAAGAAAACATCGAAACCAAAGCATAATTCCCTGACTAACCATGAATGAATTAGAATTTCTTCAAGCCTATTGGTGGCTGTTAATAGCCGTGCTCGGCGCGGCACTGGTCTTCATGCTCTTCGTCCAGGGAGGCCAGACAATGCTTTACTGCAACCATACCGAGACTGACCGCCAGATTATGGTCAATTCGCTCGGGCGCAAATGGGAGCTGACGTTCACGACCCTCGTGGTATTCGGCGGAGCTTTCTTCGCCTCGTTCCCGCTGTTCTACTCGACCAGCTTCGGAGGCGCCTACTGGCTGTGGCTCGCCATCCTGATCAGTTTCGTCATCCAGGCAGTCAGCTACGAATACCGCCGCAAGCGCGGCAACATCTACGGTACGCGCGTCTACGACACATTCCTGCTCCTGAACGGCTTCTTCGGATGCGTACTCCTCGGCGTGGCCGTCGCCGCATTCTTCTTCGGCGCCGACTTCGAGATCGTCCGCTCAAACATTCTCGACGGCAATTCGCCCGTCATCTCGCGCTGGACATCCACTCGCGGCCTCGAGCTGATGACCGACTGGCGCTGCCTGCTGCTTGGCTTCGCGGTCTTCTTCCTCGCCCGCACCCAGGCCGCGCTCTACTTCATCAACAACATCAACGCCGATGCCGCCTTCACGCCCCGCATGCGCCGCTCGGTCCTCGTCAACGGCCTCATCTTCGCCGTGCTGTTCGTGGCCTTCGTGGTAGTGCTGCTCGTATCGCCCGGCAAGCAGGCCGACGCCGCCGGCACCGTCGCCGAAACCGACTACCTCTACTTCCACAACCTCACCGGCATGTGGTGGTGGGGGCTGATGTTCGTGGCCGGCGTGGTGCTCGCTTTGGCAGGCATAGCCGTCGGCGCGTTCACCAAGTCGCGCCGCGGCATCTGGCTGAGCGGCACCGGCACAGTACTGGTCGTCATTGCCCTCTTCGCCATAGCCGGCTACAACGGCACCTGCTACCTGGCATCGAACACTTTCCCGCAGAGTTCGCTGACCATCGCCAACAGCTCGTCGTCGCTCTATACCCTGCGTACCATGGCGTGGGTCAGCCTCGCCGTACCATTCGTTGTGGCCTACATAGCCTATGTGTGGTACAAGATGAACCATGGCGGCCTCTCCGGTTCTGAAGTTGAAGCCGATAGTCACAACTATTGATTATCCGACCATGGCCGATACATTCCTGACCGTCGCCGGGCCCTCCGAGGCCGTCTTTACCGAAAAGCGGAGCAAATTCCTTGCCTTCGCGTGGCCGGTAAAGACGGCCGCGCAGGCCCGTGAACATGTCGACGCGCTCGCCAAGGAATACTACGACGCACGCCACGTCTGCTGGGCCTATATGCTCGGCCCCGACCGCAAGGAATTCCGGGCCAACGACAACGGCGAACCATCGGGCACCGCCGGCAAGCCCATTCTCGGCCAGATCAACTCGCTCGAACTCACCGACACCCTCGTGGCCGTCGTGCGCTACTTCGGCGGCATCAAGCTCGGCACATCGGGCCTGATCGCAGCCTACCGTGAGGCCGCCCGCCTGGCGCTCGCCGAGGCGGAGATCATCCAATGCCACGTCACCGCCCGGCTTAGCTTCACCTTCCCCTACGCCGTAATCAACGACGTCATGAAGATTGCCCGCGCGCCCGGTACCACGGTAATCGGCCAGGAATTCGACAACACTTGCTCGATGACTCTCGAAGTCAACCTCGACCGCCTCGATGAATACCGACGGCGGCTCGACGACATCGACGGACTTACATTCGATCCATCATAACACCAAAAATACAAACATTACAATAATGAAATTATCAAGCATTCTGACAATGACCGCATCCGCCATGCTGCTGTCGGCCTCGGCCGCTACGGCCGCTGACGCCGAGGCTCCCGTCATCGGGCGTCCCGACTATAAGTCGCAGACGGGCATCTTCGACATTGACGCCCTCGAGGCCCTCGGCCGCGTGTCGTCGCCGCAGGTTTCGCCCGACGGCAAGCTCGTCCTCTACTCCGTTTCGTACGAAAGCGTACCGCAGAACAAATCCAACGCCGAGCTGTGGCTGATGAATACCGACGGCACCGAACAGCGCCGCATCACCGACACGCCCAAAAGCGAAAGCGGGGCAGCATGGATCGAAAACGGACGCCGCATTGCATTCGTCTACGAAGGCGAGGAACAGACACCCCAGGTTTGGGTCATGAACCCCGACGGCTCTGACCGTCGCCAGATCTCGCACCTCGAAGGTGGCGTGGCAGGCTTCCTGTTCTCGCCCGACGGCTCGAAGATCGTGATGATCGGCAACGTCAAGTACAGCCGCACGGCCGCCGACATATATCCCGACCTGCCCCAGGCCACGGGCCGCGTCATCGACGACCTCATGTACAAGCACTGGGACGAGTGGGTCACCGAGATACCCCCCCCCTTCGTCGGCTCGTTCGACGGCTCGGCCGTCACCGACATTCGCGACATCATGGCCGACGAGCCCTACGAATCACCCATGAAGCCCTTCGGCGGCATTGAGTCCTTCGCCTGGACACCCGACGGCTCGGGCCTCGTCTACACCTCGCGCAAGAAGACGGGCCTCGAATACGCCGTGTCGACCAACTCCGACCTCTACCTCTACACCTTCGCCGACGGCTCGACCCGCAATCTCACCGAGGGAATGATGGGCTACGACACCTGCCCCGCATTCTCGCCCGACGGACGCTACATGGCATGGCTGAGTATGGAGCGCGACGGCTACGAGGCCGACAAGAACCGCCTCTTCATCCTCGACATGACCACCGGCCAGAAGCGCGACCTCACCGCCGACTGGGACTACACCATCGAGGAATTCGCCTGGAATCCATCTGGCAAGACCATCTGGTTCATCGCCTACCACCAGGGTGTCGCTCCCGTATTTGAGATCGACGTCAACACCTGCCGTGTGACCACCGTGGCCGAGGAGATCGCCGACTTCACCTCGCTCGCACCCGTCGACGAACGCCGCCTCGTCACCATGAACCACTCGATGCTGCGGCCCAACGAGGTTTTCCTCGTCACCAAGCCCAAGAAGAAGGGCGCAGCCGAAATCACACGTCTTACCGACGTCAACGGCCACATCTTCGGGCAGCTCACCATGCCGACCGTGGAGAAGCACTTGGTGACCACCACCGACGGCAAGCAGATGCTCACCTGGGTCGTGCTGCCGCCGAAGTTCGACGCCTCGCAGAAGTATCCCTCGATCTTCTACTGCCAGGGCGGCCCGCAGTCATCCGTCAGCCAGGCCTGGAGCTACCGCTGGAACTTCGCCCTGATGGCCTCGAACGGCTATGTGGTCATCCTGCCCAACCGCCGCGGCGTCCCCGGCTTCGGCACCGAGTGGGAGGAGCAGATCTCAAAGGACTATCCCGGCCAGAACATGCGCGACTACCTCAGCGCGGCCGACTACATGCTCTCCAAGCCCTACATTGATCCCAAGCGCATGGGCGCAACCGGCGCCAGCTACGGCGGCTTCTCCGTCTACTGGCTCGCCGGCAACCATCAGGGCCGCTTCGCCGCCCTGCTCGCCCACGCCGGCCTCTTCGCCCAACAGGTCGATGACCTCTTGGTTGATGAGCGTGGAGTCGATATCCATAACGATGAGGCGTGCGGTCATGGCG
>CAJJQT010000118.1 GCA_905193995.1 uncultured Porphyromonadaceae bacterium
GACGGGGATAATATTGTGTTCAAGAGCTCGACGACGGCTCAGGACCGGCGCCGGTTCTATGCCGTGAAGCTGGTGGAACTCGGGACGGGCTATACCCGTAATCTGAGCAAGCCGGCGCGCCACTGCGCGGGATTCACCGTATCGCCCGCCGGCGTGCTGTCGCTGAGCGAGGCAGGCCGCTTCAGCGCGCAGCAGCTGCGCGGAGGCTCGGCTACCGCTACGCCCGTCATCGGCCAGCCGGTAGTGAACATCCATTACGGCCATCTCGAACTGACGATGCCCGACGGCACCGTGACGAATCTCGATCCCCAGGGCCGCGGCTCGTACCTGTGGCCGAATCTGTCGCCGGACGGGACTAAAATCAGCTACTTCCTGGTAGGAAAGGGCTGCTTCGTATGCGACCTTGACGGCACGAACGTGCGTCCGATGGGTTATTTCCGCGCACCGGCATGGCTGGGCAACGACGCCCTGGTGGCAGTCGATGACGAATTCGACGGCGACGGCATCGTGGCCGCATCCATCGTGGCCATCTCGCTCGACGGCACCGTGCAGACGCTGACCGACAACACTGTGGCTGCCTTCAACCCGTGGGCTACGGCCGACGGCAAGCACATCACATTCTCGTCGGCCGAGGGCGACCTCTATGTAATCAACCTCAAATAACCCATAGACAGACACCGCTATGAACTACAAGATATTTACCGCAGCGCTGTTGCTTATGGGCACCGCAGCAGCCGCCCAGGATCCTGAGGATCTGCGCATCTACATCAACCCGGGCCACGGCTCGTGGACGAGCAACGACCGTCCCATGCAGGTGATAGGCAAGGAACCGTACACTTCGTCGGGTACGGACACGACTAACTTCTTCGAGTCGAATACCGACCTTATCAAGGGCTTCGGTGTGCTGGAGAAGCTGATCGAAATGGGCTTCCTCTTCGACCGCACACTCAACCAGACTGACGATCCCGAGACGACCGGCGCCGCACGCGACATGGCCAACAACCTGGTGATGAGTCGTGTGAAAAATGGTCCGTACAACCCGGTGATCAACGACCGCGACCCTAACCACAACCCCAACTGGCAGGTATTCAACCGCGACCTGACCGAGATCTGCTGCGAGGTTGAGGAGAACGAGTTCGACGCTTTCATTTCGATCCACTCCAACGCAGCCTCGGTCAACAACGTCAATTACCATCTGCTGATGTACCGCGGCAAGAACGGCAAGGGCAATGTGGCCGTTAACGGCTCGTGGGAGCTGATCGAATCGACGGCCAAGTATTCGTTCGCCATCGATCACATGCTGTGGACGGAAAAGGATCCGTATATCTACGGCGAGACCGACTTTATGGGCCACGGCAGCGGCTCGTACAATAAACTGGGCTACTATGGCTACTTAGGCGTGCTGAAGCACGGCACACCGGGCTACCTGGTCGAAGGCTACTTCCACACCTATACGCCGGGTATGCACCGCGCCATGAACTGGGATGTCGACATGATCGAGGGCTATGCCTATGCCCGCGGCGTTGCCGACTATTTCGAACTGGGCGAGGTAGAGTCGACCGGTGAGATCTACGGTATCGTGCGCGACGCCCACTCGACGTTCAAGCACAAGCTCTACATCGGCTACCCGGGCAGCGTCGACGAGCTCAAGCCGCTCAACGGCGCAACCGCCATCCTGTACAAGGACGGCCAGAAGATCAAGGAATACAAGACGGACGAATTCTACAACGGCGCATTCGTATTCTACGGTCTCGAACCGGGCAAGTATGAAATCGTATGCTCGCATCCCGACTATACCGAAAGTCAGCCGATGGAAGTCGAGGTTCAGGCCGGCAACACAGCTTACCCGAAAGTGTTCCTGACCGACCGCTACTACAACGGTCGCCCGGGCGAGGAGCTGAACTACATCAGCCCGATCCCCGACGGCCTGGCGATTGAGGACAACTACGCCATGACTGCCGCTTTCTCAGACAAAGAGATCGCGCAGCTGGCGGGCAAGACCCCCGAACGCCTGATCTGGAACAAGGGCCGCGTCTATGTACTGGCCCGCGATGCCCAGAAAGACGCTACCGTGATAGTACTCGACTGCAACACCGGCGACGTGCTGACGGAGGTCGACCTGACAGGCTGCGAAGGCACAGCCGGGGCAGTCGGCGACATCCAGCTTACGGGCGACGGCGTACTGCTGGCGTCGAACCTGAGCAAGAACCAGTTGGAAGACAAATATATTGAAGCCGGCGACGTGCGCGGCACATCGAGAATCTACTATTGGGACCGCGATGAGAACGGTCTGCCCACAGGCACGGCACACGAGCTATTCAGCAGCCAGACTTCGGGCGGACACCGCCGCGGCATCATCGGCAATACGTTCGCAATGCGCGGCAACCTCGACGACGGCGAGATAGTAGTCAGCGCTGTGGCCACGACGAAGAGCGCTCCGCTCTACACCGAGGTGCGCACGATCGAGAACGGCACGGCGCTTAACTACACCGAGCACCGTCCGGCTACCGTCTACGCCACGGATTTCGACGGCGACTACCGCTTCGTGCTTTCGCCCACGAACCGCCACCAATTCTTCCTGATCGGCAACAGCAGCAAGAAAGGCATCCGCGAATATGAGTTCGACCATGCGCTTAGCGTGGCCTGCAACACGGAGAATACTAATCTGAGCAAGAACAGCCAGGGCGCGGGCTTCTTCCGCTTCTCGGACCGCGCACTGATGACGTTCGCTACACCGGGCGCCGGCTCGCTGACGTGCAAGCTCTACGATGTAAGCCGCGGCGTGACCGCTCCCGAAGAAATTCAGATGAGCGGCATCGCGTTCACCGGCGAGGCACAGACGGTGCTGACCACCGGCTTCCCGGTAGCCGACAACCTGGGCGGGGGCAACTTCCACGTGATGGTGCTCCGCGACAACAAGCTCAGCCGCTACTATTCGCCGGGCCCGGCGCACGCTGGTGTGGCCAATGTATCGGCCGACAATACCTACGCGCCGGCAGTGTACTACGATCTCAACGGGCGCCGTGTCGAGGATCCGCACCTCGTGCCGGGCATCTATGTGCGCCTGCAGGGCTCCGAGGCCACGAAGGTGGTAGTGAAATAATTGATAAATAATAATTAAAATCTAAGGCTGTCCCGACAAATCCGGGGCAGCCTTATTTTGATTGATAGGTATATTGGAACTTTAAGGGGGATCAGTTAGCGAAGTCGACTGAGATGCCGAGCTGGAAGCGGCGCGGATTGAGGGGGTAGTCGACAACGGAGAAGTAATCCTTGCTGAACCAGCCCTGATTGATGTGACTGAAAAGAACGTAGAAGCGGGCCTTGCTGAGCTTGAAGTTGGCGTAGACGTTCATGAAGGGGTAGTTGCCGAGCATCTGCTCGTGCTGGTTGGCGAACGTTGCCGTGGCGGGCTGGTACTTGGGAGCGTAGTAGCGGGTATAGTAGTCGCAGTCGACACCGAGCTGCACGAAGAGGGTGGCGATGCGGAATTTGAGGTAGAGGTTGGAGTAGACCGCCAGCTTGGGCAGCGGGATTACGGTCTCGTCGGACGAGGTCTGGAACGTTAGCGAGTTGTCCCAGTGAAGTATGCCGGCGCGGAGATTCTGCTGCAGACGGGCGGAGAAGACCTGGACGCTGCCGCCGTGCTGTGCGGGCAGGAAGTCGGAGTTGAAGTAAAGATGATTCTGAATGTTCTCGGTGCGGATCTGCAGATGCGAGTCGGTGTGGTCGAGGTCGAGATTGCCGCCGAAGACGAGACGGCGCTCCTTGCCGAAGTCGTTTTTCCAGATAAAGTGGTTGGAGAGGTAGTTGTTCATCAGGTAAGGCGCCGATTTGTTGGAGAACGAGCCGACACCGGTGATTGCCACGGTGTCGCCGAAGAGCGGGAAGCGGGTGCGCACGCGGCCGTCGATGTCGATGTCGCCGGCGACCTGTCCGGTGATGCCGAAGCGGGCGGTGGCCTCGTATGTGAGGATGGAGCCGCGCTGCTTGGTGAGCTGGCCTCCGACGGTGATGTTGTTCTCGGTGTGGCGCGGGTCGATGCCGGTGATGGCCTCGGGAAATGGCGTCAGTTCGAGGTCAGTGCGGTCGAGCGAGTCGGGCGTCTGGGTATACTTGACGATGTCGTAGGTGAGGAAAGCGGCGAGGCCGAACTTGGCGTAGCGGTTGAAGCCTTCGAGAAGCGATATGCCGAAGGTGTTTGAAAGAGACCAGTATGAGGTGCGGTCGGCAGTGCGCCCCGGATAGAGGTAAGTGTTGGTGAAGAAGTTGCCGGTCTCGCCCGGAGAATCGTCGCGGAAGATGTGTCTGCCGTCGCGGTAGCTGAGAGTCCAGATAAATGAAGTGACCGGAACGTAGGTGCGCCCGGTGACGGTGTCGGTGACCGAGTCGCGCTGCTCGTGCCAGAAGCCGACCTTATAGCGCTGATTGAGATAGAACTGCTGGCCGACCAGGCGGGTGAATGCGTTGGAAAGGCGGGTGGGGATGTTCTTGGCATTGACACTGGTGACGCCGCCCTGGACGAGTGCCGGATCGGTGATGTAGAGTGGGTCGGTGATGCCGCCGTTTTCCTTGTTGACCAGGTTGTAGTGGTAAAAGAATGCCTGCATCTCGTAGCGGGGACCGAGGTATGATCCGGAGAAACCCCAAGCAAGATCCTTTGCGGCCTGATTGGCGTATGATCCCTTGGAGTAGAGGTAGTCGACCATTCCGCCGACCTGAGCGCGGGCGTTGATGTTGCCCGAAAAAGTGGCCTGCAGACGGTCCTGGCCGTCATCGCGTCCGCCGCCGGCGTTGTAGCTCAGCAGCGTCATGGGGATGCGGGTGTTGTAGAACCGCTGTCCGGCGTATGACGGCAGCCAGTGGGCGAAGGCGTCGTCGAAAAAGAAGCGGCCGAGGGCGGGGCGTTTAGCGAAGATCATGTTGATGCCCGGTCCGCCGAGATTGCCGGTCGTGGCCCAGGCGTCGGAGACTTCGGACGGGACTGAGCGACGCGCGTAGTTGTCGGGGAGTGTGTCGATGTCGGCCGGGACGCGGAGGCCCAGAGGTGGCTCGAGGCGCCAGGCGTAGGAGGGCTCGAGCTGCGTCTTGCGCTTTGCGAAGACCGAAGCGACGGCGGCCGCGCATACGAGTAATATGACGAGTGTAAGCAGACGTTTCATGACTTTTTCAGATAATGTGGCAGCGGTCGCGGACTTCCGACACGGCGCGGCGGAAGTATACGCGGAACTCGGGAGTGTTGATGATGCGGTTGAGACGGTCGACGGCCAGGTCGGCGCAGAGGTTCGCATCGCCGCAGGCGATGATTTCGGCGGCGAGCCAGTCGGCGAAGCGCTCCTGGGGCGGGGAGAGGTTGAGGAAGCGGTCGGCGACGCCGATCTGCTCCAGCACGTCGGCCATGAAGGCGATGACCTCCTGCGGTCCGGGTTTGTAGGAGGCGAAGTCGCGGACGGCCTTTTTGAGGACTGTGACGCGGGCCTTGCAGTAGCTCCACTTCTGTCGGCGCAGCTCGCGGCAGACGACGTCGAGCAGGCGGTCGCGGAGCCTGACGACATCGGGATTGAGGAAGAATTCAAAGTAGGCCTTTGTCTCCTTCGAGGCATCGTAGGCGTCGAGGATGATCTGCTCGAGCTGCTCGCGTGTCATGCGTGTGAGTTCCTTTTTGAGTGTGGTCCTGGACATAGCGGCAAAATTTCTGACAAAGGTAAGAAAAAATAAGTGAACATCGTGCGGCACGGGGTTGTTTTTGATATATAAATACCAAATACAAAGAAAAATGAAAACCGGAATATTCTATGGAAGCAGCACGGGAACCACCGAGCGCATAGCCCGCGAGATAGCCAGGGCGATGTCAGTGCCCGATGCCGACGTATACAATGTCAGCGGGACTGCGCCCGACCGACTGGGTGCGTATGACCTGATAGTGATCGGGTCGCCGACTTACGGCTCGGGCGAGCTGCAGAGCGACATGTACGACTTTCTCGACGGCGCGTCGGTGCTGGACCTCAGGGGCAAGCGCGTGGCCGTGTTCGGCGACGGCGACGAGTCGATGGCCGACACGTTCTGCAACGCCGTGGGCATCATCTACGACAAAATGAAGGAAACGGGAGCCACGATGACGGGCACGTACAACACATATCCCTACGAGTTCGCCCACTCGTCGGCCGTGCCGGTGCAGGGCGGCGAGGCAGTCGGACTGCTGATCGACGAGGTCAACCACCCCGACGCCACCGCAGGCCGCATAGCCGGCTGGGTTAAGGAACTCTAAGAATAGGTTGCTCTGAAAAATAAAGAGGCGTCTCCCGTAGCCACTGTGCCGTGGGAGACGCTTTCTTATTCAGACTGTCGGCCGATTACTTGCCGAAGTAGCGGTTGTAGAGGC
>CAJJQT010000119.1 GCA_905193995.1 uncultured Porphyromonadaceae bacterium
CGACATGGCCTCGGGACTGACCTTGAGCTCGATGCCGCTCGATGCCTTGAGCATCTTCTGGATGCCGCGAATCTGCAGCCCGACGATCTCCTCGATCTCGGCGCGGTTGAGCGGGGTGAACATGATGATCTCGTCGATACGGTTGAGGAATTCGGGACGGATGGTCTGCTTGAGCATCTCGAGCACCTGTTCCTTGGTCTTTTCGACGGTCTCGGCCTTGTTTTCCTCGGTCATCTTGGCGAAGTTGTCGCGGATGAGCGCCGATCCCATATTGGAGGTCATTATGATAATGGTGTTCTTGAAGTTGACGTTGCGGCCCTTGTTGTCGGTGAGGCGTCCGTCGTCGAGCACCTGCAGCAGGATGTTAAAGACATCGGGGTGAGCCTTTTCGATCTCGTCGAATAGCACGACCGAGTAGGGCTTGCGGCGCACGGCTTCCGTGAGCTGGCCGCCCTCGTCGTAGCCGACGTATCCCGGAGGCGCCCCGACCAGTCGCGACACGGTGTGCTTCTCCTGATACTCGCTCATGTCGATGCGGGTCATCATGTTCTCGTCGTCGAAAAGGTATTCGGCCAGAGCCTTTGCGAGTTCGGTCTTGCCGACGCCCGTAGTGCCCAGGAAGATGAACGATCCGATTGGGCGCTTGGGGTCGTTGAGGCCGGCGCGGCTGCGGCGGACGGCGTCGGCGATTGCGGCGATGGCCTCCTCCTGGCCGACGACGCGCGAGTGGAGCTCATCCTCGAGATGCAGCAGCTTCTCCTGTTCGCTCTTGACCATCTTGTTGACGGGGATGCCGGTCCAGCGCGACACTACGTCGGCGATGTCCTCGGCATCGACCTCCTCCTTGATCAGGGCTTTGTCGCCCTGCATGGCCTTTAGCTGCTCCTGGATGTCGGCGTTCTCCTTTTCCTTGGCCTGGATGCGGGAGTAGCGTATCTCGGCCACCTTGGCGTAGTCGCCCTCGCGTTCGGCGCGTTCGGCCTCGAATCCGAGCTGCTCGATATCGATCTTGTTCTGCTGTATGCGGTTGATGAGGTCCTTCTCGGCCTTCCATTTGGCCGAGTATTCCTTCTCCTCCTCGCGCATTGTGGCGATCTCCTTCTCGATCTCCTTAACCTTCTCCTTCATGCCCTCGCGCTTTATGGCCTCGCGCTCGATCTCCTTCTGGGCGATGCGGCGTGTGATGTCGTCGAGCGCCTGCGGCACGGAGTCGATCTCAAGCTTGAGCTTCGAGGCGGCCTCGTCGATGAGGTCGATGGCCTTGTCGGGGAGGAACCGGTCGGTGATATAGCGTTCGGAGAGCTGAACGGCGGCTACGATGGCCTCGTCGCGGATACGCACCTTGTGGTGGTTCTCGTAGCGTTCCTTGAGGCCGCGTAGGATGGCTATGGCGCTGAGCTCGTCGGGTTCGTTGACCATTACCTTCTGGAAGCGGCGTTCGAGGGCCTTGTCCTTCTCGAAATATTTCTGATACTCGTCGAGGGTCGTGGCGCCGATGCTGCGGAGCTCGCCTCGGGCCAGGGCCGGCTTGAGGATATTGGCGGCATCCATGGCTCCCTCGCCCTTGCCTGCGCCGACGAGGGTGTGGATCTCATCTATAAACAGAATGATCTCGCCGTCGGCTCCGGTGACTTCGTTGACGATGGCCTTGAGCCGCTCCTCGAACTCGCCCTTGTACTTTGCGCCGGCGACGAGGGCGCCCATGTCGAGCGAATAGATCTGCTTGGTGCGCAGGTTCTCGGGGACGTCGCCTCGGACTATGCGGTGGGCGAGACCCTCGGCGATGGCCGTCTTGCCGGTGCCGGGCTCGCCGATGAGCATGGGATTGTTCTTGGTGCGCCGGCTCAGGATCTGGAGCACGCGGCGTATCTCCTCGTCGCGTCCGATGACGGGATCGAGCTTGCCCGAGCGGGCGCGCTCGTTGAGGTTGATCGCATACTTCGACAGGGCGTTGTACGTCTCCTCGGCGCTCTGGTCGGTAGCCTTGCGGCCCTTGCGGAGCTCGTCGACGGCCGCCTGAAGTTCCTTGCGGCCCAGGCCGAAGTCCTTGAGTATCTTTGAGGCGGGAGAGTCGATCTCGAAGATGGCCATCAGGAGCGCCTCGAGGGTGACGTACTCGTCGCCCTGCTTTTTGGCGATGTCGAGCGCCTTCTGCAATACGTCATTCGAAGTGCGGCTCAGGTAAGGCTCGCCGCCGCTGACGCGCGGCAGGGCGTCGATCTCGCGGTCAACGGCCTGGCTGACTCCGGCGGCGTTGGCGCCGATCTTCTGGAAGATAAACTTCACCAGCGAGTCGCCCTCCTCGATGACGGCCTTGAGCAGCGCCACCGGCTCGATGGCCTGCGCACCGGCCGAGCGGGTTATCTCGACCGCCTTCTGTATAGCCTCCTGCGATTTGATAGTGAAATTATTAAAATTCATAGCCGAATTTTTTACAGGTTTTTAGATATGTTTTTTTCTTTCTGAATAATATAACAAGCGCCGTGCCACAATAGTTTGAGGGTGACAAATTGTCAGCCGACGGCCGTGCCCGACACCCGCGGACTATGCCCCGGGCTAAAAATATGCTTTATAACATACTGTTAATATTTGTTAATATTAAACCGATTTAAAAAACTTTTCTTAATTTAGCGCCGTCATATTGGGCTCAGAGGGGCCGGATATGATAAAATTACTTAACAAAGCCAAACCCAATCCTGAAACAACCTCCTGAAAACAAAAGATTAACAAAAGGAAAGAGAAACTAAAGAACACTATACAAAACTAACCAAAAAAACAAACCAGACTTCAAAAACTAACTAAATAACGCAGCGCCCCGAGGAGGCCTTAAGCAAGCCGCCGGAGGGTAAAGCATTTAAAAAACCTACTTTACTAAATTTTATGAGAAAACATCTGTTTGTGACTTTGCTTCTGGCCTGTGGGATGCCGCTGACCGGCAACTTCGCAGCGTACGCCGCTCCGGAGCCCCAAACGCAGAGTCAGTCGGCCGTCACCATCACCGGTACGGTCATGGATGAAAACAACGAGCCGGTCATCGGCGCCAGTGTTGTTCAAAAAGGTGTCTCAAGCAATGCGGTAGCTACCAACTTCGACGGTAACTTCACGATCCGCATCCCGGCAGGAGCCACCCTGACCATCAGCTACATCGGCTACAAGACAATGGAAGTGAAGGCAGCCCAGGGCATGACAGTGTACCTGCAGCCCACAACCGAGCAGCTGAACGAACTCGTGGCCATCGGCTACGGCTCGCAGAAGCGTGCCAACCTGACGGGCGCCGTCGCCACAGTGGACGTAGCCCGCGCAATGGATTCACGTCCGGCTACCGACGTAGCAAAAGCTCTCCAGGGCGCTGTCCCCGGCCTGACCATCACAATGGCCAGCGGTGCCATCGCCGACAACCCCACGATCAATATCCGCGGTACAGGTACTCTGTCGAACGGACACAACTCAGCTCCTCTGATCGTAGTCGACGGCGTCGTAGTCGATGATCT
The DNA here is from genome assembly GCA_905193995.1 of uncultured Porphyromonadaceae bacterium. Taxonomy (GTDB): domain Bacteria; phylum Bacteroidota; class Bacteroidia; order Bacteroidales; family Muribaculaceae; genus CAG-873. Next base: position 3,492 of record CAJJQT010000119.1, read on the forward strand.
TTCGTTCATCAACGCCGACGACATCGAATCGATCTCCGTACTTAAGGATGCCGCATCGTCGGCCATCTACGGTTCGCGTGCAGCTTTCGGTGTGATCCTGGTTACGACCAAGAGCGCCAACAAGGAAGAACGCGTATCCGTCAAGTACAACGCCAACTTCGGCTGGGGCCGCGCCACGGTTCTGCCCGAGTACAACACCACCGTCGACAACCTACTCCTTGCCATGGACAACACCAATCCCGGCGGCGACCAGGAAATCTTCGGTATGTACTATCATGAAATCCTTCCGTTCGCCCAGGCATGGCAGCGCCAGCACGGCGGCAAGCAGTACACCTCGCTGGTAGAACTCCACCAGTTCCAGAACTGGGACAACGTCGGCGACTACTACTGCCCCGATCCCAGCAACCGCACCATGCCCGCAGGCCTGCAAGGCTGGGACTACAGCCAGGCCTTCCAGTCGAACGAATGGCTGTCGTACGCCGACTGGGACGTAGCGAAGACTCTGTTCGGCACGGCATTCTCGCAGAAGCACAACGTAAGCCTCGAAGGCCGCTCGGGCCGCACGAACTACCGTGCATCGTTCGGCTATGACAGCCGCGAAGGTCTGTGGAACTACAACCCCGACCACTTCAAGCGCTACATGGCCAACGCATCGATCGAGACTCAGATCTTCAGCTTCCTGAAGGCCGGTGCCCGCTTCAACTTCTCGCAGCGCACCTACACGTCGCCTCACCTGTCGGCCCGTAACGCCTACCAGTACGTATGGCGCTTCCCGTCGCAGTTCGAGAACTATGGTTACCTCGTGGACGAGAACGGCGAAAAGATGGGCTTCCGCAACGAGATCACCTACCGTATGAACGGTTACAACGGCAACACCACCACCGCCCAGACCCGTATGCAGGCATATATGATCGCCGATCTTCTGCCCGGCCTCCAGCTGCAGGCTGACTTCACCTATCAGCTCCGTGACATGAACAGCGACGACGCCCGCATCCCGTTCACCATGTATTCGCAGTGGGTATCAGGCCGCGCACAGCCCGCAACCTGGACGAACTACGCCCAGAGCGCAACATACGCAGCCGAGAGCAATTCGCGCGACAATCTGTGGACCGCCAATATCTTCGCCACCTACAGCAAGTCAGTTAAGGACAACAACTTCAAGGTGATGGTCGGCTGGACCGGCGAACGCGAAGAATACCGCTACCACTACGCACAGCGCAACGGTCTGCTCGACTACAGCCTGCCCAACATCAACCTTACCAACAGCGATACCTACAATGTGAATGCCTCGCACTGGACCCGCGCCACTACAGGCTTCTTCGGACGTATCAACTACGACTACAAGGGTATCTATCTGCTGGAATTCAACGGCCGCTACGACGGTTCGAGCCGTTTCCGCGCCAATGACCAGTGGGCATTCTTCCCCTCGGGATCGGCAGGTTACCGCTTCTCTGAAGAAAAATACTTCGAACCGCTGAAAGCATGGTGGAGCAACGGTAAGATCCGTGCAAGCTACGGCCACGTAGGTAACGAGAACATCGGCTCGAACATGTTCCTGTCGACTATCTCGCAGGTATCTCAGGGCAACGTACATTGGGTCAACGGCAACCAGAAGATCACTGAAGCCGGCATGCCTACCCTGGTATCCAGCTCACTTACCTGGGAACGCATCATCACCACCGACGTAGGCTTTGACCTTGGCTTCCTGAACAACTCGCTCAACGTAAGCTTCGACTGGTTCAACCGCGAGACCAAGGATATGATCGGCCTCGGCCAGCAGCTGCCTCTGACTCTCGGCGCATCGTCGCCCCGCAGCAACAACGGTACCCTGCGCACCCGCGGCTGGGAACTCTCGCTGTCGTGGCAACACTCGTTCGGCGAATGGGATGTTTACGCCAACTTCAACATCGGCGACGCCCGCTCGAAGATCACCAAGTGGAACAACGCCACCGGCATGATCTACGGCTACGACCCCGCAATGAGCGGTTCGTCGGGCAGCAGCTACTTCACCCCCGACACCTACTACGGCGACATCTGGGGCTTCGAGACAGACCGCTACTTCACCATGGATGACATGACTTATGATCCTGACAAGAAGCGCTACGTTCCCAACGAAGGCATCGCTGATCAGACGGCTCTCGAAAGCGGTACATTCCACTATGGCCCCGGCGATATCAAGTTTGCAGACCTCAACGGTGACGGCGTCATCAACTGGGGTAACTCAGACATGATCGAGGTAGGCGGCAAGACCTATGTACCCGGCCAGCCGGGCTACGAGGAAGCCAAAGCCGATCCGAACGCGACCCCCGTACCTGTACGCTCGCTCAAGAACCATGGCGACCTCAAGGTCATCGGTAACGCACTTCCCCGCTACGAGTACTCGTTCCACCTGGGCGGTGCCTGGAAGGGCTTCGACCTCGACCTCTTCTTCCAGGGCGTAGGCAAGCGCGACATGTGGGCAACCGGCTCAACTATCATTCCTATGGTACAGAGCGGCTACGGCACATTCACCAACCAGCTAAGCTACAACAAGATCACTATCGACAACTCTACCGGTTACATCTCGGAAGCCAACATCAACCAGGACAACACCTATCCGCGTATGTTCTCCGGTTCGGACGGCACAGGCCGCATCTCGAACATCGGTCAGGGTAAGTTCAACTTCTATCCCCAGTCACGCTATCTGACTTCGCTGGCATATCTGCGTCTGAAGAACATCACCTTCGGCTACACTCTGCCCGCAGACATCACCAAGAAGGCTCTCATCCAGCGCGCCCGCGTATACTTCTCGGCCGACAACGTTTGCTTCCTCCACAACGGCGCAGGCAAATATATGCTCGACCCCGAAATGAACTCGTCG
>CAJJQT010000120.1 GCA_905193995.1 uncultured Porphyromonadaceae bacterium
CTATCGTGGTCGACAAGAATGGCATAGTGAGGTTTGCCAAGACAGGAGCCTCGGAAGAAAACCAGGCAGAGGCCGTTGCCGTAATCGAAGAGTTATCACATTAAGCGCCGTACCGTACTTAAGGGCCCACACCTTTAAAGAAGAGACATCGATCATGAAAAAAATTATATTGTCAGTCATACTGTCGGTCATATTCTTTTCGGCAAACGCAATGGCCGACCTTTCCCAGTTCAAGGGAGTCTGGAGCGCAGACAGCGCCGAGGCTGTCATCACTGATTCAATCTGTATATTCTACTGTCAGGATGACAGTGTAATGGAAGCTGTTCTTGAGATTCCTACAGCCGGAGTATCAAACAGAACTGTCTTCACAAAGGACGGAACAGTCAGGTCGGTCGGCGATGATGCGCCTCTTGATATCACAGTTACAAATGAGGGCATCAACATTTCAGGGCACTCATTGAAAAGAGTCGAGGATATCACGACCGTCAAGCCGTATGCACTGCCGCAATGCAATTCAAAATATGATGTAGGGAAATGCCTCCAGATGTGGCGTCTCGGCGCGGGATACAGTATATCAGACGAAATGATTTATTGTGAGATAAATACCAACCGACATATGTTTGTGTATATGGTGAGCCCGTCAATGACCTATATCCGCGCGGCAGCAACGCGGAACAACAATCACGGGACTCTGTTTTTTCAAAACATCCGCATGATGAAGAACAATAACACCAATGAGTACACCATGTACTTTCAGCCGCACAACTATACTTTCACGCGTAACGATATAGAAATAGACAACAGCAAATTCCAGCCCAACAGCTGCACGTTCGACCCCGACGGCGGCATCTACTGGTCATTAATATCCTCAGAACCGGATTTGATCCTACTCAACGGATGCGGAGAAACGTATCAGGTAAAACGTCATGAGATTGAATCAGACATGGAATATTTTGAATATAATCCATATTCGCGGGAGGAACTTCTACGATTACATTAGGGTACCCATCGTCCGCATCATATGTATAGACTTCTTGCAATTAAACCGGCAAAATATGCAGGCCTGATTATTATCAGCATCATTTTCGGTGCGCTTAATATACAGGCCCAGTCTCACTTTAAATTATATAAAAGTGAGGGACACTTCTATTTTAACGGTCAAATGAATGAAACCCGTGTAGACAGCATACTTCTGGAGACGGGCTGCGGGTACATCATGTGCAATGAGGCATTCTTTGATGAGATAAGTAAAACAGCCGCTTTCGAGCCGGATTCCGTTGAATTCGCCCATGCCAAATCGTATCGGAAAGAGTATGCAGTTAAAAGTGTTCATCGAGGAAGAATCAATGTCGGCGATTTATATTACGAAGGCAAGATAATTGTTCTCGAAGGTTTTAATCATCTGCTTCTGCCGATTCATCTGCTGCGCTCTAACGACGATACGCAGGATATGCTGATCCGTCTTAACTTCGGAAAGCTTACAATGGACTTCATATCAAGCGATGAGATCGATCTGAGCAAAAAGAATTCGTTCGAAATCGTTGAACTGCAGCCAAGACCTGTCATTGAAGTCCCAATAGAGATTGTAGATGAAAAGGGGACAACCGGGAAAATGACCGCGAGATTAAATTTTGATCTGGGCTGCGCCAATTACGTATCGCTATTCGGCCATAGTCAAAAAGTCGCTAACTGGATTAAGGATACTCAATTCCGGATGATCACCACTTATCAGGCAAACGGCAGGAAATCGGGGAAAGGAATTCTCGCAAACAGCTGCTCTGTCGGAGAATTATATGCCAGAAATATACCTGTAAATATTTTGAACTGGTCTGTCAACGATATGGACGGGCTGATAGGCCCTTCCTTTTTCGGCAAAAAAGATGTGTATCTAAGTCCGTCCGAAAAGCTGATTTATTACTGAGTATAGGCCCGTGCCGATTTAAAAGCAAAATACCGTAAGGGAGCTTCAAGGAATGATTTGCTGTTGGTGGGGTCGGGGATTTTTTGTAAATTTGCAAAAATTTTTCAAACAATCTGTCATTTCCACAAAATGAACGAATTACCCACCGTATACAATCCTTCGGAAGTAGAAGATAAATGGTATGCCTACTGGATGGAGCACAAGCTGTTCCATTCGACGCCCGATGCCCGCGAGCCTTACACGATAGTCATCCCGCCGCCAAACGTCACCGGCGTGCTGCACATGGGCCACATGCTCAACAATACTATTCAGGATATCCTCGTGCGCCGCGCACGTATGATGGGTAAGAACGCTCTGTGGGTGCCGGGCACGGACCATGCCTCGATATCGACCGAAACCAAGGTGATAGCGAAGCTGGCCGCCGAGGGCATCAAGAAGACTGATCTGACGCGCGAGCAGTTTCTGGAGCACGCCTGGGACTGGACGCGCAAGCACGGCGGCATCATCCTGCAGCAGCTGCGGAAGCTGGGCGCCTCGTGCGACTGGGACCGCACGGCGTTCACGATGGACGAGCCGCGCAACGAAGCCGTCACGAAGGTGTTCTGTGACCTTTACGACAAGGGGCTGATCTACCGCGGCCTGCGCATGGTAAACTGGGATCCGAAAAACCTGACGGCGATCAGCGACGACGAGGTGTTCTTCGAGCAGGAACAGTCGAAGCTCTACTATCTGCGCTACTATCTGGCTGAAGGCGAGCCCGCACCGGCCGCAGCCGCCGAAGGCGAGGTGATCCACATCGACGACAAGGGCCGCTACTATGCCGTTGTGGCCACGACGCGCCCTGAGACAATCATGGGCGACACGGCCATGTGCATCAATCCGAAGGATCCGAAGAACCGCTGGCTGAGCGGCCGCAAGGTGGTGGTGCCTCTGGTGAACCGCGTGATTCCGGTGATCGAGGATCGCTACGTAGACATCGAATTCGGCACGGGCTGTCTGAAAGTGACGCCGGCGCACGACAAGAACGACAACATGCTGGGCAAGACGCACAACCTGGAGGTAATCGACATATTCAACGACGACGCGACGATAGCGGAATGCGCAGGCATGTACGTGGGCATGGACCGCTTCGACTGCCGCAAGCAGATCGCCAAGGATCTCGCCGAGGCCGGGCTGATGGAGAAGGTAGAGGACTATGTCAACAACGTAGGTCTGTCGGAGCGCACGAAGGTGGCCATCGAGCCGCGCCTGTCGCTGCAGTGGTTCGTGAAGATGAAGCATTTCGCCGATATATCGCTGTCGCCGGTGCTGGACGACATCATCCGCTTCGTTCCGGAAAAGTACAAGACGACGTACCGCAACTGGCTCGAGAACATCCAGGACTGGTGCATCTCGCGCCAGCTGTGGTGGGGCCACCGCATCCCGGCATATTACTATACCGATCCGACCGACGGCCGGGAGAAGATAGTTGTCGCCCCTACGCCGGAGGCCGCGCTGGCCAAGGCGCAGGCCAACGAAGGCTGCGCGGGACTGACGGGCACCGACCTGCGCCGCGACGAAGGCGCGCTGGATACGTGGTTCTCGTCGTGGCTGTGGCCGATCACGCTGTTCGACGGCATCAACCATCCGGGCAACGAGGAAATCAACTATTACTATCCGACGGCCACGCTGGTCACGGGCCCCGACATCATCTTCTTCTGGGTGGCCCGCATGATCATGGCCGGATATGAATACGTAGGCAAAGAGCCGTTCAAGAACGTATATTTCACGGGTATCGTCCGCGACAATCTCGGCCGCAAGATGTCGAAGTCGCTGGGCAACTCGCCCGACCCGCTCGACCTGATCGAAAAATTCGGCGCCGACGGCGTCCGCATGGGCATGATGCTTGCCGCACCGGCCGGCAACGACATCATCTTCGACGAGCGCCTGTGCGAGCAAGGCCGCAACTTCTGCAACAAGATATGGAACGCCTTCCGCCTGCTCAAGAGCTGGACTGCGGACGGCGCCGCCAGTCAACCGCAGGTGGCGAAGCTCGCGATCGACTGGATGAACGCACGCATCGACGCGACCGTAGAGGAAATCAACGACCTGTTCGACAAGTTCCGCCTCAACGAGGCTATCATGGCGATCTACCGCCTGTTCTGGGACGACTTCTCGTCGTGGTACCTCGAAATGATCAAGCCTGCCTACGGTGAACCGGTCGATGAGACAACGATGAAGGCCACCACGGAATTCTTCGACAAACTGCTGCGCATGCTGCATCCGTTCATGCCGTTCATCACCGAGGAGCTTTGGCAGCACCTGACGGAACGCCGCGAGGGCGAATCGATCATGTACGCCCAGATGCCGGTACCGGAGGCCGTCGACAGCTCGCTGCTCGACGACATCGCACTCGCGAAGGAAATCATCACCAGCATCCGCGCCGTCCGCGCCAAGAAGAACATCCCGGCCCGCGAGTCGCTGACGCTGAATGTCATCGGCTCGGTTCCGGCCCGGGGAGCCGATATCGTCGCCAAGCTTGGCAACATAGGCGAGCTCAACATGGGTGCCAAGAAAGATGCGGCAGCAGCCTCATTCCTGGTCGGCACGCTCGAGTTCAACATTCCGCTGGCGGCCGCAATAGATGTCGAAGCCGAGATCGCACGCCTCGACAAGGAAATCGACTACCTGCAGGGCTTCAAGGCGTCGATCGAAAAGAAACTTTCGAACGAGCGGTTCGTCAACAACGCCCCGGCAGCCGTCGTCGAAGGCGAGCGCAAGAAACTTGCGGACACTCTGACAAAACTTCAGGCCAACATCGCCACGCGCGACGCACTAAAGCACTGATAAATACTCAAACGGCGTCCCCACAACCGAACCAAGTAGGCCGTGGGGGCGTTTTCATTTTATAATCCGGTCCTATGTCAACATTCAGCCCCGAAAACATCCTTCTGATAGGCTCTATCATACTCACGGTAGGCGTAATATTAGGCAAATCGATTTACCGCACAGGTCTGCCTCTGCTGATAGGCATGGGCTTCGGTTGCGACGGCGTCGGCATACAGTTCGACGACATACACTCGGCGCAGCTGATAGGCATGATAGCGCTATGCATCATCCTCTACTCGGGCGGTCTGTCGACGAGCTTCAAGTCGATCAAGCCCGTCATAGCGCCGGGCCTCGTACTCAGCACACTGGGCGTGCTGCTGACCACGCTGTTTACCGGTCTGTTCATCTTCTGGCTGTCTGGGATGCCGTGGACCAACATACATTTCGCGCTGATGCCGTCGATTCTGCTGGCAGCGACCATGTCATCGACGGATTCGGCTTCGGTGTTCGGCATTCTCGGCTCTCAGAAGGTGCATCTGAAGCACAATCTGAGACCACTGCTCGAGCTCGAGAGCGGCTCAAACGACCCTATGGCGTATATGCTCACCATCATACTGATCGAAGCCATACAGCTCGACACGACACTGTCGGCGGGAGCGATTCTCGGACAGCTCGGGCTGCAGTTCGGCGTCGGAACGGCGCTCGGTTTCCTCATGGGATACGGATCGCGCTGGCTTGTCAGCCTCTACCGACGCATCGGCAATCCGCGCGAGGACGCCGGACAGGCCACTGCCATGAGTTCGATCATACTGCTCGCATCGGTATTCTTCACATTTACCCTCACACAGGATCTCGGCGGCAACGGCTACCTGGCCGTCTATCTATCGGGCATCGTCATAGGCAACTCGCCGATACCGCACCGGCGCGGCATATCCAAATTCATGGATGCGATCACGTGGTGCGCGCAAATCGTGATGTTCCTAATCCTCGGGCTTCTTGTCAATCCTCACGAGATGCTATCGACCTCGGCGGTCGCAATCATCATAGCGCTGTTCATCATGACAGTCGGCCGGCCGGCAAGCGTATTCATTTCGCTGCTGCCGTTCCGCAAAATATCGCGCAAATCGAAGCTGTTCATCTCCTGGGTAGGACTCCGCGGCGCCGTGCCGATCATTTTTGCGACCTATCCGGTCGTAGCAAACGTCGAAGGCTCGTCGCAGATCTTCAATATCGTATTCTTCGTAACGCTTATATCTCTGCTGCTGCAGGGCACGTCTGTGATCAAATCAGCAAGGGCACTGAATCTTGTCGATAACGAAAGCCGCGACGACGAAGATTTCGGCATAGAGCTTAGCGACGAAAACACAAGTCAACTCGAGACCCTTTATCTCACGGAACAGCATCTGGCCACAGGGAACACTCTGCGCGAGATGAATCTCCCGGCAGGAAGCCTTGTGATCATGATCAAGCGAAACGAACAGTACATTGTTCCCAACGGCAAGCGCAAGCTTCATGCCGGAGACGCACTGCTGATACTGAAGGAAGCAAAGGACTGCGATAAGTAATCGCGACCTGATGGTGTGAAGGCGGGGACGCCTT
>CAJJQT010000121.1 GCA_905193995.1 uncultured Porphyromonadaceae bacterium
GCAGGCTGGAAAGCCTGCTGTCCATAGGCGCAGGCCGGAAAGCCTGCTTTCCATAGGCGCAGGCTGGAAAGCCTGCTTTCCATAGGTTTATTCGTTGACGGGGTTGAATGTGGCGAGTTCGTGGGTGTCGTTGGCGATGCTTGCGATAGCGAGCATGGACTCAGCGAAGAAGCGGTTGATGAGCAGGATGAGGTAGCCAACAACCGGCCCTCCAATCGCGATCAGGAACGGGCAGTCAACATAGTCGCGCCAGCTGGAGAAGAGCCAGAAGATACCTGCGATGACGCCGACGTATACGCCGAAAATTGCGATAACGATGCCGGCAAACTCGCCGAAGCAGCGGATGATGTTGGCGACGGCGGGGATTGCGACGAAGCGGGCGCCTACGGCGGTGTCATGCGCCATGTCGTCGCCTCGCTTGATCCAGAAGAGGACGCTGAAAGCAGCGAGAGCGATCTGAAGAATTATTACCAATACGGCGACAACAACCATGGTGCCACCCAAATCAAAGAACTCGGCGGTCTTGGAGATAGAGGCGAGCAGTGCTATGGCGAAGATGACGCCGAGGACGTAGTAGAGCCACTGTATGGGCTGGCGGAATAGTTTTCCGCTGTCGATGTAGTCGAACATCGGCTTGAGGATAGCTAAGATACTTGACATAAATATTGTTAATTAAGGTTGAATTGTGCAAATATAGTGATACTTTTTTAATTTGGAAACTTTTTTTGTAATTTTGTAGTCAAAATACGGAAATTAAAAAATCAACATAAAACCATTTGTATGAACTTGTTTGATAATCTTACGAAAAAGGCCAAGGGAAGCCGCCAGCGCATAGTGCTTCCGGAGGGTACGGAGTCGCGGACGCTGACGGCGGCCGACCGCATCCTTGCCGAAGATATCGCCGACATCATCCTGATAGGCAACAACGACGAGATCAAGCGAATGGCCGTCGACATGAACCTGAAGAACATCGACAAGGCCACGATAGTAGATCCGCGCGACAAGGCGGTGATCGACCGCTATGCGCCGCTGCTCTATGAGCTCCGCAAATATAAGGGAATGACCGAGGAGCAGTCGCGGCTGACGGCGGCGAATCCGCTGTTTCTGGGCTGCCTGATGGTGAAGGCCGGTGACGCCGACGGCGAGGTAGCCGGAGCGCAGAACACGACCGGCAACGTGCTGCGCGCGGCTTTCCAGGTGATCAAGACGCGTCCGGGCATCAGTGTGGTATCGGGAGCTTTCCTGATGCTGCTGCCCGAGGGCAGCAAATTCGGCGACGACGGGGTACTGGTGTTCGCCGACTGCGCTGTGGTGCCTGATCCGAATGCGGAGGAACTGGCACAGATAGCCGTGTGCTCGGCCGAGACAGCCCGCAATCTTGTCGGAATCGAACCGCGCGTGGCCCTGCTGTCGTTCTCGACCAAGGGTTCGGCCAAGCATGAGCGGGTGGACAAGGTAGTAGAGGCTACAGCCCTGGCGCACAAGCTTGCCCCCAATCTCATAATCGACGGCGAGCTTCAGGCCGACGCAGCCATAGTACCGTCGGTAGCTCATAAGAAAGCCCCGGACAGCATACTGAACGGTAACGCGAACGTGCTGGTGTTCCCGTCGCTCGAGGTCGGCAACATCGCATACAAGCTGGTGCAGCGCATAGGCGGCGTGCAGGCCGTCGGGCCGATCCTGCAGGGGCTTGCAGCGCCGGTGAGCGACCTTTCGCGCGGGTGCTTCCCGGAAGATATCTACAAGACCATCATACTAACGTGCTGCCAGGCTATCGGCGCCAAATCGAAGTAATCAAACACAAAGTATATGAAAATTCTCGTTCTCAACTCGGGCAGCAGCTCGGTGAAATACAAGCTGATCGACACCGACAGCGAAAAGACCCTGGCCGAAGGCGGTGTCGAAAAAATCGGGCTCGCCGACGGCTTCCTGAAATACAAGCGTCCCGACGGCACGAAGGCCATCATCGAACTGGGCAAGACTGACCATCAGGGAGCCATCAAGGCCATACTGAACCTTCTGACGGATCCGGAATGGGGCTGTCTGAAGTCGTTCGACGAAATCGACGCTGTAGGCCACCGCGTGGTGCACGGCGCAGAGACCTTCACGAAGAGCGTGCTGATCGACGGCGCGGTCAAGGAGAAGATCCGCGAGTGCTATGACCTGGCACCGCTGCACAATCCGGCCAACATGACCGGTATCGAGGCCATCGACGCCCTGATGCCGGGCGTGCCGCAGGTGGCAGTGTTCGACACGGCCTTCCACCAGACGATGCCTGCGAAGTCGTATATGTACGCACTGCCCTACAAGTTCTACAAGGAAGACGGCGTGCGCCGCTACGGCTTCCACGGGACGAGCCACCGATACGTGTCGCAGCGCGTGTGCGAGTTCCTGGGCGTGGACATCACCAAGCAGAAGATAATCACCTGCCACATCGGCAACGGCGGGTCGATCACGGCCGTGGGGTACGGCAAGAGCATCGATACATCGATGGGGCTGACCCCGACCGAAGGCCTGATGATGGGCACGCGTGTGGGCGACGTCGATCCCGGCGTACTCACTTTCCTGATGCTCAAGCACGGCTATACGGCCGAGCAGCTGCAGAAGATCATCAACAAGGAGAGCGGCATGGCCGGCGTGACCGAAATATCGAGCGATATGCGCGAGATCGAAGCAGCCGTGAACGCCGGCAACGAACGCGCACGGCTGGGCCTGGACATGTACCAGCAGCGCATCATCAAATACATAGGCGCGTATGCGGCCGAGATGGGCGGTGTGGATATCATCGTATTCACCGGCGGCGTGGGCGAGAACCAGACCGGCCTGCGTGCCGACGTATGCAAGCCTCTGAAATTCATGGGCGTGGAGATCGACGCCGAAGCCAACAAGGTGCGCGGCGAAGAGGCCGTGATATCGTCGGCCGACTCGAAGGTGAAGGTGTGCGTCATTCCCACCGACGAGGAGCTGATGATCGCGCTCGACACCAAGGACATCGTGTCGAAGCTCTGATAAGCGATACACATTAATATATGCCTTCGGTCAAAAGCGGCCGAAGGCATTTTTTTCTTGGCCGTTTTAGTTAAAATCGTTAACTTTGCAGCGGCTTTCCGGACGGCGGAGTCTGTCCGGAGCCAAGAGTTCATTAACAACAGTTAGGGGTGCGCCCGGCAGCCGAAAGGCCGGGAGCTGAGATCATACCCTTTGAACCTGAACCGGTTAGTACCGGCGTAGAGAAAATTTAATGATGAAGAAACAACTTCTGAAAGGCGTGGTGGCCCTTGTGGCCGCTGTGCCCGCCACCGCGCACGCCGCCCAGTCGGAAGCGGCCGTGGCCGATTCCTCAGTGATTAATCTGAAAGACGTGGAAGTCGTGGCGAACCGCGCCAACGACCGCACTCCCGTGGCGTTCACGAACTTCACGGCCGCGGACATCGACGCCGCCAATGACGGGCGAGACATCCCGTTCATGATCGCCTCGACACCGTCGATCGTCGTGACGGGCGACGCGGGCGGCGGCATCGGCTATTCGTCGATCCGCGTGCGCGGCACAGACCCGACCCGCATCAACATCACGGCCAACGGCGTGCCAATCAACGACTCGGAGAGCGGGAACGTATACTGGGTGAACATGCCCGACCTGGCATCGTCGCTGCGCGACATCCAGATCCAGCGCGGTGCCGGCACATCGACCAACGGCGCAGGTGCGTTCGGCGCAAGTATCAACATGATCACCGACGCACCCTCGTACCAACCCTCGGCCGAGGTCATCGCCTCGTACGGCTCGTATAACTCCAACCGCGAGACCGTCAAGGTCAACTCGGGCCTGTTCGGCGACCACTGGAGCGTTGACGCCCGCTTCTCGCACATCGGGTCGGACGGCTACATCGACCGCGCCTACTCCAAGCTGTGGAGCTACATGGGACAGCTCGCCTATATGGATACAAACACAATGACCCGTCTGGTGGCCTTCGGCGGCAAGGAGCAGACCTACATGGCATGGGACTATGCGTCGAAGGAGCAGATGGAGGAATTCGGCCGCCGCTACAATCCGTGCGGCGAATACACGGCATCGGACGGCTCGACGGCCTACTACCGCGACCAGTTCGACCACTTCGTGCAGCACCACATACAGCTGATCGGCTCGCAGCGGCTGGCCGATCGCTGGCGCCTGAACGTGACGCTGCATTACACCAAGGGTGACGGCTACTACAACCAGTATAAGACACGCCGCACGCTGACCGAATACGGTCTTGAACCGTTCTACAACGCCGAGGGTGAGCTGATAGAGAAGAGCGACCTCGTGCGTCTGAAATACAACGACAACGACTTCGGCGGCGGCATGTTCAACATCAACTACACAGGCGGCCGGCTGAACGCCGTGATCGGCGGCGCCGCCAACTGGCACCGCGGCAACCACTTCGGCCGCATCGCGTGGGTGCGCAACTACATCGGCGCCATCGACCCGCTGCAGGAATACTACTTCAACGTGGGCCGCAAATTCGACACCAACATCTACGGCCGCGCCGACGTCGAGATCTGCCGCGGTCTGTCGGGCTACGCCGACCTGCAGTTCCGCCACATCCGCTATTCGATCCGCGGCATCAGCGACAACTACGACTACAACATCGACGGTCCGGCCCGGCTGGATGTGCTGCGCAACTACAACTTCTTCAACCCCAAGGCTGGCCTTACGTACACGTCGGGCGCGCACCGCGCGTTCGTGTCGTGGAGCGTGGCCCACAAGGAGCCCGTGCGCGACAACTTCACCGACGGCGATCCGAACCACTATCCGACGGCCGAGCGCCTGTTCGACTACGAGGCAGGCTACTCGTGGGGCAACAATCTCGTGACCGTCGGCGCCAACCTCTACTACATGGACTACAAGGATCAGCTCGTAGTGACCGGCCAGCTGTCGGACACCGGCAACCCGCTGAGCGTGAATGTTCCCGACAGCTACCGCATGGGCATCGAGCTCCAGGGCACACTGACGCCGCTGAGCTGGTTTGACTGGAGTGTGAACGCCACGCTGTCGCGCAACCGCATCAAGAACTTCACCGAGTATATCTACGAGGATGAATGGACCAACCCAATCTCGATCGACTGCGGCGACACCCCGATAGCCTTCTCGCCCGACTTCATCCTCAACAATGCCTTCAACTTCCACGTAGCCGACTTCTCGGCGTCGCTGAACACCCGCTACGTGTCGTCGCAGTACATGAACAACGCCCGCTCGGCTATCGCCAAGCTCGACGGCTACTGCGTGTCGGACTTGCACCTGGGCTACAAGTTCACCAAGATCAAAGGTGTGAAGGCGCTGAACCTGTCGTTCTCGATATACAATATCTTCAACAAGAAGTATTTCAACAACGGCTACACCGGCGCCGGCTACTCGGTAGGCGACGACGGCAAGCCCGAGATCTACCGCTACGCCGGCTTCGCCGCCCAGGCCACCTGCCACGTGATGGGCACAGTAGGCCTGACATTCTGATCGAGCTAAGAAATGTCATTCGACCTTTTCATCGAGATCCTCGGCTTCGTCATCGGAGTTATCTATCTGGTGCTTGAGTACTATGCCAAGCCTCAGGTGTGGATAGCTTCAGTGGTGATGCCGATGATCTCGATGTGGCTTTATTTCCGCAAGGGGCTGTACGCCGACTTCGCCATCAATATCTACTATGTGGTGATAGCGGTCTACGGCTATATAGCGTGGACAATGCGCAGCCGCAAGGATGCCGACCGCCCGGCGCTGCGGATCACGCATCTGCCCGCCTGGGTAGGCGGCTTCTGCCTGGCGGCCACTGGGCTGCTGTGGTGGCTGATATGGTATGTGCTGGCGCATTTCACGGACAGCAACGTGCCGGTGGCCGACGCCTTCACTACGGCGCTGAGCATCGTGGCGCTGTGGATGATGGCGCGCAAGTATGCCGAGCAGTGGCTGGCGTGGCTGATAGTGGACGCCGTGTGCGTCGGGCTCTACATCTACAAGGGCATCTACCTCTACGCCTCGCTCTATGCTGCCTACACGGTAATCGCCGTCTTCGGCTACCGCAAGTGGCTGCGGCTGATGAAGGATTGATTATTATGCATGTTTGGTCTGTATAGGACAAAACATAATGATAAGAAAAAGGATATAATTGTTTTTTATCAATATCGTTCCGCAGGTGGCCGGCTTTCCCAGACTGCATTACTGAATAGAATAGTAAAAATTGTAACGAAAAGAAGAATTTCTATTATCACAATTATTCTATTTGAAATAAATCGTTTTATAATCAAATGATTAAATATTACATAAAATAGATAATATGCCAAAGTGTGTATAGAAA
>CAJJQT010000122.1 GCA_905193995.1 uncultured Porphyromonadaceae bacterium
AACTTCTTCCTCAAGAACGCCGAGGTCACCGTCACTCCGGTCCTCGTCTTCAACGGCACCGAGGCCACCTCGCAGCCCTACACTTTCCAGGGCGAGAAGGTCCGCGGCAACAACCCCGTCATCTCATACGAATACGGCGGCAATGTCACCATTCCCGTCAACTACGTCTGGAGGCCCGAAATGGCCAAGAGCGAGCTTGAGCTTGCCTTCACTGTCCGACAGGGCAACAAGCAGTATGTCCTCCCCCGCGTCAAGGTAGCCGACGGCGTCGTCGCAACAGCCGCTCTCGCCGACGCTCGCACCGTTGCCCCCGCCGTTGCGCCCGACTCCTTCCAGCGCGTCATCAACCAGAAGTATGCCGCCGACATCCGCTTCCTCGTCAACCAGGCCAACATCCGCGCCACCGAGCTCAACAGCGACGCCATGGTTGAGCTCCGCAAGGAGATCCTCGAGGCTGCCGGTGACTCCACCCGCCAGATCGCCGAGCTAAACATCCAGTCGTACGCTTCGCCCGAAGGCGCCATCGACTTCAACACCCGACTCGCCGAGCAGCGCGAGGTCAACACCACCGACTACCTCCGCGGACAGCTCGCCAAAGACCGCATCACCGAGTTCGGCGACCTCACCGCTCAGTTCACCGCCGAGGACTGGGAAGGCTTCCAGCGACTCGTCGCTCAGAGCAATATCCAGGACAAGGACCTCATCCTCAGCGTACTGTCGATGTACAAGGATCCCGAGGAACGCGAACGTGAGATCCGCAACCTCTCGTCGGTCTTCGAACAGCTCGCCGACCAGATCCTGCCCCAGCTCCGCTACTCACGCATCACTGCCTCGATCAACGTCGTAGGCAAGAGCGATCAGGAACTCATGGCCCTGGCCCAGAACGATCCCTCCAAGCTCACCGTCGACGAACTGCTCTACGCCGCAACCCTCACCGACGACAACGCTCAGCGCATGAAGATCTATCAGACCGCCACCCGCGAATATCCCAAGGACTACCGCGCATGGAATGACCTCGGCCTCACCCAGTACGTGGCCGGCGACTACTCCGCTGCCGAATCCTCGTTCCGCAAGGCCGCTTCGATCAACGGCTCGGCCAACGAACCCTCGATGAACCTCGGCCTGATCGAACTCAGCAAGGGCAACTACGACCGCGCCAAGCAGCTCTTCGGCTCCGCCGCCGGTGTCAACGAGCTCAACGACGCCCTCGGCGTTTACTACCTCAAGACCGGCGACAACGCTGCCGCTCTCCGCGCATTCGGCAACAGCAAGAGCAACAACGCCGCCCTGGCCCAGATCCTCGCCAAGGACTACACCAAGGCCAAGTCGACCCTTGCCAGCATCACCAACCCCGACGCCACCACCTACTACCTGATGGCCGTCCTCGGCGCACGCACCGGCAACGAGCAGATGCTCAACACCAACCTCCGCCAGGCCATCCGCCTCAACCCCGCCCTGGCGGCCGAAGCCCGCACCGACCTCGAGTTCAAAGGCTTCAACCTCTCCCGCGCCCTCAACTAACTTGGAAAGCAGGCTTTCCAGCCTGCGGCCCCCAGGAAAGCAGGCTTTCCGGCCTGCGCCCCTTGGAAAGCAGGCTTTCCGGCCTGCGCCAATGAGAGAGCAGGCTTTCGAAAGCCTGCTCTCCCATTTTTTTTTGCTTCTTTGACGGAAATATCGTATTTTTGTGGCTAATTGCATCAATAGGACTTAATCGAACAAGAAGATGACTGAAGCTCCACGAATGACAGCCGAAGAAGAAGACCGCATGATCGAAACCGCCTTTGCCGACGTGCTCGACGGATATCTCAAAAGCAACCACCGCAAGAAAGTCGAGATCATCGAACGCGCCTACCGCTTCGCCAAGGAAGCCCACAAGGGCGTCCGCCGGCGTTCGGGCGAGCCTTACATCCTCCACCCGATCGCCGTCGCCAAGATCGCCTCGCAGGAGATAGGACTCGGATCCACCTCTATCTGCGCCGCACTCCTTCACGACGTCGTCGAGGACACAGATTACACCGTGGCCGATATCGAGCAGCACTTCGGGCCCAAGATCGCTCAGCTCGTCGAGGGCCTGACCAAGATCTCCGGCGGCATCTTCGGCGACAAGGCATCCGTTCAGGCCGAGAACTTCCGCAAGCTCCTCCTAACCATGAGCGAGGACATACGTGTGGTGCTCGTCAAGATGGCCGACCGCCTACACAACATGCGCACACTCGGATCGATGGCCCCCAACAAGCAGTATAAGATCGCCGGCGAGACGCTCTACATCTACGCCCCCCTCGCCCACCGCCTCGGTCTGTTCGCCATCAAGACCGAGCTCGAAGACCTCGCCTTCAAATACGAGCATCCGAAAGCTTATGAGGAAATCTCGGCCAAAATCCGCGAGAGCGAGGCACGCCGCTCCAAGGTCTACACCGACTTCTCGCTCCCTATCAAGGAGCGTCTCGATCAGATGGGCCTCAAGTACGAGGCCAAGGCACGCCTGAAGTCCGTTTACTCCATCTGGAACAAGATGGAGACAAAGCATCTTCCCTTTGAGGAGGTCTACGACCTCTACGCCATGCGCATCGTCTTCGAGTGCGACGACCAGTCGAAGGAAAAGAACATCTGCTGGAACATCTACTCGGCCATCACCGACCTCTACCGTCTCCACCCCGACCGCACACGCGACTGGATCGTCACCCCCAAGGCCAACGGCTATCAGGCCCTCCACCTCACCGTCATGGGTCCCGACGGCAACTGGATCGAGGTCCAGATCCGCTCGCGACGCATGGACGAGATCGCCGAAAAGGGATTCGCCGCACACTGGAAATACAAGATCGGCGAGGGCGACGAGGAATCGGAGCTAAACGCCTGGCTCCGCACCATCAAGGACATCCTCGACAACCCCGAGCCGAGCGCCATGGATTTCCTTGACACTCTGAAACTCAATTTGTTCGCCTCCGAAATCGTCGTCTTCACCCCCAAAGGCGAGCTCATCACGCTGCCGGCCCGCGCCACCGTGCTCGACGCCGCTTTCGCCCTCCACTCCGAGATCGGCATCCACTGCATCGCCGGCAAGGTCAACCACAAGCTCGTCCCGCTCAGCAGCCGACTGTCGTCGGGCGACCAAGTCGAGATCCTCACCTCCCAGTCGCAGACTCCGCAGGCCGAGTGGGCCGATTTTCTGATCACAGCCCACGCCAAGACACGCCTGCGCTCCGCCCTGCGCAAGATGCGCCAGCCGCTTACCGCCAAGGGCGGCGAGATGCTGCGTGAGTGGCTCGCCGAGCACAATATTCCCGACACCAACGCCGTCATTTCCAAAATTCTCGGCACATACCATATCGCCAACCGCGACGACCTCTGCTACCAGCTCGGCAACGAGGAGATCATGCTCGGCGACTTCCTCGTCAAAGCACTCCGAAAGCCCGCCGAAGCATCTGCATCCAAGCAGGGCATCCTGAGCAAAATACTCCGCATCGGCAAGAAAAACGACGAGCACACCGCTGCGCCGCCCGTCAATCCCAAGGATATCTACGTGCTCCGCTGCGACGACACCGGCCCGCTCAATTTCATGACCGCCGACTGCTGCTCGCCCATTCCCGGCGACGACACCCTCGGCTTCATCACCGACTCCGGTGCCGTCGAGATCCATACTCTCGACTGCCCACGCGCTCAGGTCCTCAAGGCCGGCTACGGACCGCGCATCGTAGCCACTCGCTGGGAGAATTCCGGCGCCCGCTTCGTGGCCGACATTCGCATCGAAGGCATCGACCGCCACGGCATCCTTCAGGAGCTCATCCAGATGATCTCGACCCACCTGGCCATCGACATCCGCCGGCTCAACATCGAAGCCAAGGGCGAGATCTTCACCTGCGAGCTTTCGGTCAAGGTCGCTTCAGCCGACGTGGTCCGCGACCTGTGCAACAAAGCTCTGACTATCAACGGTATCAAGACTGCTTCACGTATCCAATGAAAAAAATATCGGAAATAAGCGCCAACAGCATAGTGCGCCGCGTTGCCGTCGCTCTGGCTGCCCTGGTCGTCATCGTGTGGTTCTACCCCCACCAGCGCACCAGCAAACTGTTCTACGAGGAAGGCCGCCCATGGAACTACGCCCAGCTCATCGCCCCCTTCGACATACCGATCCATCCCGACTCGGCCACCGTCGAGCGGATGCGCGACACCCTCGACGCCCGCTTCGTACCGATCTTCATGTTCGACAGCGACGCCCTCGACTCGGTGATCGGCCGTCTGCCCGGCAGCGCCGGCGAGCGGATGAGCCTTGCCGGACGCATCCGCCGTTGCTACGACGAAGGCATCGTGTCGGCCGAGACCATGGCCCGCATACGCGAAGGCAAGCTCCCGCGGATGCGGGTGCTCGAGGGCAACACCATGAGCGAACGGTCCACCGACGGCCTGATATCCGTCAGCGACGTTTACCGCCGCCTCGACAGCCTGGTGCGCGAACCCGCTCTGCACCAGTATCTTGTCCGGTCCGACGTCTACAGCCTGCTCGTCCCGAATCTCGTCTTCGACGAAGCCGAGAACAAGCGGCACTACGACAACGAATACCAGACCATGACCGCCGACCGCGGAGTCATACTCCAGGGACAGGCCATCATCAACAAGGGCGACATCATCACACCCCAGGACTTCACCAATCTCCAGACCTACGAGCAGCTGCTCGAGGCGCGCCTCACCGACGAGAGCCGGTCCGACTGGCTTTCTATACTCGGTCAGGCAGTCTACGTCATGCTTCTGCTGTCGGCCCTGCTGGGCTACTGCGCCATATTCCGCCGCGACCTGTTCGCCAATTTCCGCGCAGTGCTGTTCATCCTCCTGCTCGTGACGGCCTTCTTCCTGTTCTCTGTGGCCCTGTCCGCGTTCATTCCCGGCGGCGTCTACATCGTGCCTATGGTGATCGTCCCGATCCTCGTGCTCGTGTTCTTCGACGCCTACACGGCCATGTTCGTCTCCACCGTGGCGGTGCTGATCGTGGCGCCTGTCACGAGCTTCACGCTCGAATACGTCTACCTCCAGTTCTGCGCATCGGCCATCGCCGTTTACACCCTGCGCGACCTCAGCCGCCGCTCGCAGCTGATGCGCACCTCGCTGCTGGTGGCCGTGACCTATGTGGCAGCCTACGTTGCCCTGGAGCTGCTGATGAACGGCTCCTTCGAAGGCTTCACCTGGCGCATGCCCGTCTTCCTGACCATCAACGCACTCCTCACGCTGGTGCTCTACATACTGATGTTCGCCGTCGAGAAAGCCTTCGGGTTCGTGTCGACCGTCACGCTCATCGAGCTCGCCGACACCAACCAGCCCCTGCTGCGTAAGCTGAGCGACACCTGCCCCGGCACTTTCCAGCACTCGATGAGCGTCAGCAATCTCGCCGCCGACGCCGCCCGCGCCATGGGAGCCAACGAGGAGCTCGTCCGCGCAGGCGCACTATACCACGACATAGGCAAGATGGCCAACCCGGCCTTCTTCACCGAAAACCAGCACGGCGTCAACCCCCACGAGGCACTGCCCCCGGAGCAGAGCGCCCGCATCGTCATCGGACACGTCACCGACGGCCTCCGCATGGCCGACCGCGCCGGACTGCCGTCGGTCATCAAAAAATTCATCACCGAGCACCACGGCACAGGCAAGGCCAAGTATTTCTACTACACCTACTGTCAGAAGCACCCCGACGACCCCAACCCGCCGGCCGACGACTTCACCTACCCCGGCCCCGATCCCGAGAGCCGCGAGACCTCGCTGCTGATGATGGCCGACGCCGTCGAGGCCGCCTCGCGCTCGCTCAAGGACTACTCGCGCGAATCGATCACCGAACTGGTCAACAAGATCATCGACGGCCAGATAGCCGAGGGGCTCCACGCGCATTCCACCCTCGAGTTCCGCGACGTCCCCATCATCAAGGAAGCTTTCGTGAAGCGTCTGATGACAATCTACCACACCCGCATTGCCTATCCGTCGGCTCCACCGCAGGCCGCGGCCGCCCCGGCAGCCGCATCCGCGCAGCCCTCCGGCAATAAATAGCGCCCCTCTGCGTTATAGATATGTGAACATGACAACGCTGCGCCGACATCCGCTGATGCTCCTGCTTGCCGCCCTGGTGCTGGCAGGCATCGCCGCCTCGTGCTCGCCGCGAAAGAACCCCGCCGCCACCCGCCGCTACCAGGCCTTCATCACACGCTACAACATCTACTACAACGGCGACACCCACTACAAGGAGACGCTCAAGAACATGGAGACCAACTACGAGGACGACTACTCGCAGCTGCTCTTCAT
>CAJJQT010000123.1 GCA_905193995.1 uncultured Porphyromonadaceae bacterium
CCCTCGTCGGCCGCATCGGCCATCTGCTCCGGGGCCGCTCGGAAATCCGCGAGAAAGTCCGCATCCAGGCTATCGCCGAGGCCGAGGTCCGGCCCATCGAGGCCGAATCCGTCAGCGAGAAGCAGCTCGCCCGCATCGCACGCGCCATCGAGGACAGCATATCCGACCCCGACCTTAACGTCAACCTGCTGTGCGAGCGCTGCGGCATTCCCAACAAGCAGCTCTACCGCCTTATAAAAAAATATCTCGGCATCGCCCCGCTCGACTACATCCGGCGTGTGCGGCTGCAGAAGGCCGCCGTGCTGCTCGGCCAGCAGCGGTTCACCGTGGCGGAGATCAGCTATATGGTCGGGTTCAAGACTCCGTCGTACTTCGCCAAGTGTTTTCAGGCGCAGTACGGCGTCCGCCCCAGCCAGTACAGAAGCGACGACGACACTGTCGGCCACAAATAGGACAATTGGCCTCAAAAATCAGGGTGAGGGGCGCGTTTGTCCGATCCGTTGCCTCATTTGTCCGATCCGTGAGGCGCGTAAAAGCTGACGTGCATTAATTTTGCAAACGCAAGGCGCAGTCCGACACGGACCGCAGCACTGCAACCTTAAGCACCGGAAAAACTGCTGACACCTATTATAACTTATAACCTGAATTCTAAAATCAAAAAACATCAAGCATCACTAATGGACAAGGCTATTGGCAACGCCGAATCAAGGAGATGGCTGTTGGGCTTCATCCTGGCAATCCTCCTTTTACCCGTTTCGGCTATTGCTCAGAATCAACGGACAGTGACGGGTACTGTCACGGACGAAACCGGAGAGCCGCTTATCGGCGCATCCGTAAAAGTTGTAGGCGAACCCACGGGCATGGCGACTGACATCGACGGCCGCTTCAGCCTCAGGATCACGGCCGCGGCGCGGCAGCTGACGTTCTCGTACGTAGGTTACGAGAGCGTGACTGTCGACATCACGTCGGATGTCATCGACGTGACGATGAAGCCCGACCGCGAGGTACTCGACGAAGTCGTCGTCATCGGCTACGGCACGCAGAAGAAGAACGACCTGACGGGCTCGGTGAGCGCCGTGAGCGAGAAGGACTTCAACCGGGGCGTGATCTCGTCACCGGAGGAGCTGATCAACGGCAAGATCGCGGGCGTGCAGATCACCGGCAACGGCGGATCGCCCAACGGGGGCTCGACGATACGCATCCGCGGAGGCGCGTCGCTGAACGCGTCGAACGACCCGCTGATCGTGCTCGACGGCGTCCCGATGGAGAAGGGCGACGGCATCACGGGATCGGGCAACTTCCTGTCGATGATCAACCCGAACGACATCGAATCGATGACGGTACTTAAGGACGCGTCGTCGACGGCCATCTACGGCTCGCGCGCCTCGAACGGCGTCATCATCATCAACACCAAGAAGGGCTCGGGCGACGGCATCAGGGTGAGCTTCCAGACGACTAACTCGCTGAGCAACGCCACCGGCCACAACCGGATGCTGACACGCAACCAGTTTATCAATGAAGTCATGGCTACGGGCAACGCCGACTATATCAGCGCACTGGGCGGGGCCGACACGGACTGGAACGACGTGATATTCCGCACGGCCTTCAGCACGGACAACAACCTGGCCGTGAGCGGCCGGTTCACCGACTGGCTGCCATTCCGCGTGTCGCTCGGCGCGATGTATCAGGAAGGTATCCTGAAGAACGACCGCACGCAGCGCTACACGGCGAACCTGAACCTGAACCCGTCGTTCTTTGGCGACAAGCTGCGCGTGAACCTCTCGGCCAAGGGCAGCTACTCGAAGAACCACTTCGCCAACACGGGCGCCATCTGGAACGCGCTGGCGTATGACCCGACACAGCCCGTCTACGGCAACTTCGACGCCGACGGCAACCCGCTGCTCTTTACCGACGGATCGCCGCTGATGGGCGGCTTCCACCAGGTGATCGACAAGAACGGCTATCCCGGCCAGGGCGCCATCGCAAATCCGCTGGCAATGCTCGAGGATCCGGAGAACCCGGCCGAGGTGTACCGCGCCGTCAGCAACATCGACGTCGACTACCGCCTGCACTTCCTGCCCGACCTGCGCCTGCACGCCACCGCCGGCGTCGACTGGGCGCGCGGCAAGTCGAAATACTATCTGCCCGCCAACAGTTTCGAGGGCTTCCGCGATGGCGGCTCGATGAACCGCCAGGGTCCGCAGATCAACCTCAACCAGGTGCTGACCCTCTACGCCAACTACAACAGGGACTTCGACGCGATCAACTCGACGGTGGACGCCACCTTCGGCTACGACTACCAGTACTGGAAGCGCAGCGCTCCGGGCTACGACACGTACAACGCCGCAGGTGAATACCGGTCGAGCTCCGCTCCCTGGGACGAGCGCCACTCGCTGATCTCGTACTACGGCCGTCTGAACTACACGTTCATGGAGCGCTACCTGCTGACGGCCACGATGCGCCGCGACGGCAGCTCGCGATTCTCTAAGGACAACCGCTGGGGCACGTTCCCGTCGGTGGCTCTGGCCTGGCGTGTGTCGCAGGAAAGCTTCTTCGAGCCGATCACGCCCGTAATCAACGACCTGAAGCTCCGCGCCTCGTACGGCGTCACGGGCCAGCAGGACGGCATCGCCAACTACTCGCATATCCCCAACTACACCTATTCGCACCCCGGCGCATCATACTATTTCAACGGGCAGTGGATACAGACCGTGCGCCCCGCCGCCTACAACAGCGACCTTAAGTGGGAGACCACCAAGAGCTGGAACTTCGGCCTCGACCTCGCCTTCCTGAGCAACCGCCTGACGGCTTCGGTCGACTACTACACCCGCAAGACCAAGGACCTGCTCGCCACCGTCCCCGTGCCGGCAGGCGTCAACTTCGCCAAGGAGATGCTGACCAACGTGGGCAACGTCGATTCGAAAGGCGTCGAGATCGCGCTCAACGCCCACATCATCGACAGCCGCGACTTCACCTGGACGGCGACCTTCAACGCCACCTGGCTCGACAATAAGATCACCAATCTGTCGCTCAACGGCTCCGACGACGTCTCGGCTACTTACGTGGGTTATGCCGAATCGACGCCCGTCATGGTCTACAAGACCGGCTACGCCCCGCATACCTTCTGGCTCTACAAGCAGATCTACGCCCAGGACGGCACACCCGTCGAAGGACTCTATGCCGACCTGAACGGCGACGGCATCGTCGACAGCAACGACAAGTATTACTGCCACAGCTCTCATCCCGACTGGATGTTCGGCCTCACCACGTCATTCCGCTGGAAGAAGCTGACGCTGTCGACTTCGCTGCGCGCCCAAGTCGGCAATTATCTCTACGACCAGATGTCGGCCGGAATGGGCGCCGCCGAGTGCTTCTCGTGGTGCGCCGGACAGGTCAACAACCTCTCGGCCAGCTATGCCGACACACACTTCTCACGCCGCCGCTACGAGTCGGATTACTATCTGCAGAACGCCTCGTTCCTGAAGATGGACAACCTGCAGCTCACCTACGACTTCGGCAAGCTGGGATGCCTCGACGGCCTCACCGTATCGGCGATGGTACAGAACGTGTTCACCGTAACCAAATACAAAGGTCAGGATCCCGAAAGCGACTGGGGCGTGGCAGGCAGCGTCTACCCCCGCCCGCGCACATATTCGCTCACTGTCGGCCTTAACTTCTAAACTGAATGCAACAATGAAAAAAATATATCTTGCCCTTATGGCATTCTGCCTGCTTCTGGCCTCCTGCACCGACGTTCTCGACCAGAAGCCCCATATCGGCACCACCTCCAACGAGGTCTTCTCGACAATCGACGGCTACAGGTCGATGATGGCTAAAATCTACGCCTCGTTCATTCTCAAAGGCGACAACAAGGGCGGCGGCGACGACATCGGCACCTTCGGCGGCTATGAACTGTGGCGTTCGTACTTCAACCTCCAGGAAGGTACTACCGACGTAGCCGCCTTCCGCTGGGTTTCCGGCGACAACCTCTGGGGCCTCTGCTACCTGAGCTGGGACGAGAACGACGGTCAGAACTCCGACACATATTACCGTCTGTACTACACCATCTCGCTCTGCAACGAGTACCTGCGCCAGTGCGGCAACGCCGGCGGCTTCTCGGCCGACGAGCAGTCGCAGATCGCTCAGTTCGCGGCCGAAGCCCGCTTCATGCGCGCCCTGTGCTACGAAATGGTGCTCGACCTCTACCGCCAGGGCCCGTTCGTCGACGAGAACACACCGACTTCGGGCGTCTTCCCGCCGAGCTACGACGCGGCTGCCCTGCTCGCTTTCGTCGAGAGCGAGATCAGCGCCATCGAGCCCCTGCTGCCCGACCATCCCGAATATGCCCGTGCCGGCAAGGGCGCCGCTTACGCCCTGCTGGCCCGCATGTACCTCAACGCCGAGACATACACCGGCACCCCGCGCTACGACGACTGCATCGCCGCATGCCGCAAGGCAATGGCGCTGGGCTACACGCTCGAGCCTGACTGGAAGAAGCTCTTCAACGCCGACAACGACAAGCGCACCAACGAGATCATCTTCGCCCTGGCTTCCGACGCCACCGAGGCCGTCACCTGGGGCGGAGGCACTTACCTCGTCTGCGGCTCGGTAGGCAGCGACAACGGACAGAACGGCCCCGACTACGGCATCAACACCGGCTGGGGCAACTTCCGCGCCACGGGTGCGTTCTACGACACATTCGACGAAGCCGACGGACGCCGCCTGTTCTATACCGAAGGTCAGGACCAATACATCACCAACTCCATCGAGGACGGCAAGCAGGGCTACCACATGTACAAGTTCACCAACCTCACCGACGCCGGCGAGGCCGCCTCTAACTCGGCCGCCGACGGCTGCAACACCGATATCCCTGTATTCCGTCTCGCCGAAATATATCTGACGGCCGCAGAAGCCGTCGTCCGCGGTGGCCGCGGCATGACCGCCGACGAGGCTCTCGGGCTCGTCAACCAAGTGCGCCGCCGCGCCTTCGGAGGCACAGCCGGCGACATATCCGCCGATGACCTCACTCTCGGCTTCTTCATCGCGGAGCGCGGCCGCGAGCTCTACCTCGAAGGCGTGCGCCGCACCGACCTCGTCCGCTTCGACCTCTTCACCACCGACCGCTATCTGTGGGAATGGAAGGGCGGCGTGGCAGCCGGACGTGCCGTCGACCCGCGCTTCAATCACTTCCCCATCCCGGCCGCCGAAATCTCGGCCAATCCTAATCTGAAGAACATAGGCTACTGAAAATGAAAAAGACTGTATATACGGCACTGTCACTTCTGACACTGTCTCTCGCGGCCTGCGAAAGCGACATGGACCGCGTCTATATGAGCCCCGAAGACCCCGTTCTGCTCGCCGGAGCCAACCACGACATCGTGCTGAGCGAGGATACTCCCGAGGCGCTGGTCATGACCGTCTACTGGAGCGGCGACGGCCGCATCAGGCTTAGCGACGACAACCTCCAGGCACCCGTCAACGCCGCCGAACTCACCATCGAACTCGCCGACAACGACCGGTTCGCCGACCTTACCCAGGTACCGGTTGGCAAAGGCGTCTATGAGTACAGCTTCTTCAGCGAGGAATTCAACAAAATCGTCACCGCCATGGGCTACGCCCCGGGCGTAAGCAACCCGCTGTGGATCCGCGTGCGCTCGACGCTCGCGCCCAACATGGAGCCCCTGATCTCCAACGCGCTTAAAGTCAATGTCACGCCTTACGTCCAGTCTACCTCGGCCAGCCTGCTCTATTTCTCGGGCCTCGTCAACTGGGACGGCTGGGACGACTACCTGACTCTCTACGACAAGTCGACGATGAGCTTCGGCGGCGCTCACTGGATTGACTCCGAGTGGGGCTACCGCGTATACACCGAGCCCGACTGGAACGCTGCCTACAAGGCTGCCGACGGCGCCGGGCCCCTCTCTGGTGCCCTCGTCTTCGCCGACAGCGACGGCAACGTGCCAGCTCCCGAAAAGGGTCTGTACGTGATGGATTTCCACATGAACGACCTCTCGTACCGTCTCACCAAAGTCGAAAGCGTCTCCTTCACCGGCGCCAACGACGACTGGAGCGTCCGGCCCATGACTCAGTCGGCCGACAATCCCGAAGTCTTCACCGCCGAATTCGAAAAGACCGCCGAAACGCCATGGGGCGTCA
>CAJJQT010000124.1 GCA_905193995.1 uncultured Porphyromonadaceae bacterium
GAGCCGAAGATGACATCCCAAAACTGCGAGAACAAGATCAAGACAAACATCCGCTTCGAAAAGGGCGTCACCGAAATCGTCACCGACATTCCCTCGCAGACGGTGAAAGTGACCTACGACCCGGCCAAGACCTCCCCGGAAAAACTCATCGAAGCATTCAAGGCTATCGGCTACACGGCCGTCCCCGTGCCGTGCGACAAGAAGCCGGCCGCAGGTTGCCCGGGCAACTGCCGACACTGACCTACATTTGAAGACATATATTCACAATTAACGATCATACGAATATGAAATTTACACATCTCTTTCTGATCGGCGCACTCAGTGTAGCCTGCGCCGGCACCGTGGGCTGCTCGAAATCCGCCAAAGCAGCTGATGAAGTAGTCGAAGGGCCCGAAGTAACCGTGCTTACCGTCGACTCGGTACTCTCCAATCTTGAAGGTCTTGCCGGCGACACGGTAGTAATCGAAGGCTACTGCTCACACATATGCAAGCACGGCGGCAAGAAAGCCTTCCTCGCCAACTCCGACACCACAGCCCTGCTGATGTGCGTGGCCGACGAACAGCTCGCCGCCTTCGCGCCCGACTGCCCAGGACAGGTCATCACCGTCGAAGGTATAATCACTCCGATCACCATGGGCCGGGCCGACCTCGCTGCCCGCGCAGAGGCTGAAGCCAAAGCCGAGGCCGAAGGTCACTGCGACAGCGAAAAGAAAGCCAACGGCACTGCAGCCGAGAAACTCGCCAAGCTCGACGAACAGATCGCTGCAGGCGGCGACACCACCCTGGTATGCGGTTACTATGTGAACACCTCATCGTTTGCCGTCCCCGAATAAAGGAATGAACTGCGACGTCATAAAACTCCTGCCCGACTCCGTCGCCAACCAGATTGCCGCCGGTGAAGTCATCCAGAGACCTGCTTCCGTCATCAAGGAGCTGGTCGAGAACTCCATCGACGCCGGCGCCACAGCCGTCGAGATAATCGTCAAGGATGCCGGACGCACACTGATACAGGTGGTGGACAACGGCAAGGGAATGACGCCCACCGACGCCCGCATGGCCTTCGAGCGCCATGCCACCAGCAAGATCACGGCCGCCGACGACCTCTATGCCCTGCACACCATGGGCTTCAGAGGCGAGGCGCTGCCGTCGATCGCCGCTGTGGCGCAGATCGACCTGCGCACTATGCAGCCGGGCGAGACCGTCGGCACACGCCTGCAGCTGAGCGAGTCGCAGTTCGTCAGCCAGGAGGCCTGCGCATGCCGTGCCGGCACCAACATGATGGTCAAGAACCTCTTCTTCCACATGCCGGCCCGGCGCAAGTTCCTGAAGAAGGACTCGGTAGAGATGAGTCATATCATGCACGAGTTCGAACGCCTCGCACTGGTCAACACGGATGTCGAATTCACCTTCATATCCAACGACACCACCTTGTTCAAGCTGCTGCGCGGCAGCCTCAAGCAACGCATCACCGCCCTGATGGGCAAGGCTATAGGCTCGCAGATCATACCGATAGCCACCGAGACCGCGATCGTGAAGATCGACGGCTTCGTGGGTCTGCCCTCGCACGCACGCCGCCGCAACGCACCGCAGTACTTCTTCGTCAACGGCCGCAATATGCGGCATCCTTATTTCCACAAGGCTGTCACGAGCTGCTACGCCGACCTCATCGCCGCCGACATGCAGCCGATTTATTTCATCAGCCTTCAGGTCGACCCCGCCACGATCGACGTCAACATCCACCCGCAGAAGCACGAGATCAAGTTCGAAAACGAACAGGCCATATGGCAGATCATCACCGCTGCGGTCAAGCAGGCTCTGGGGCGGGTCAATGCCGCAGGGGCCATTGACTTCGACTCGGACGATATCCCCGACATACCGGTGTTCATGCCCGACGCCAACGCCACAATGCCGGGCATAGCCACCAACGACAACTACAATCCTTTCGCCGACGATGCCGACTTCCCGGCCCGAAGCGGATTCGAGATACGCTCGTCGATCAACACCGCCGACAGCCCCCGCCAATCCCGTCAGGCTGCGCCATTAAGACGCCCGGCCACACAGCGCGTGCCCGACGACTGGGACAAACTCTACGAATCCTTTGTCAGGCGCAGCGAGGGCCCGGCCCCGTCTGAGCCTGAGCCTTCGGCCGCGGCCTCCGGACACGAAACCGAGACCCGCGCCGACCTGTCATCGCCGGGCACCCCGGCGCTGATCGACACCACCGACAGCTTCTCGCGACATCTGTCGCTCAACAACAAATACATAGTGCTCGCATCGCGCGAGGGACTGATGATCATCGACCGTCATCGTGCCCACATGCGTGTGCTATACGACCGATACCTTGCCGAGATGCAGGCAGCTCCCCGGCCGTCGCAGAAGTTGCTCTTTCCCGAAACCGTCACACTGACGCCGTCGCAGAGCACGGCCATGTCGGCCGTCAGCGACCTGCTCGAACGCCTTGGCTACGACGTGTCGTTTCTGGGCGACTCTGTGTGGGCCGTCAACGCCGTGCCTTCGGTGCGCGGCAATGCCGTCGAGGCACTCACACGCATGGTGGCCGAACTGGCCGAATCGGGCGAGGCGCCCGACGATCTCACCGTAAAACCCCTTGCCAAGGCCATGGCCCGCTCGCAGGCCCTCCTGCCCGGCCAGGAAATCACCCCCGAAGAGGACGAGGCGCTGATAGCCGCCCTGCTTTCCTCGCCCGAGGCCGCATATTCGCCCGACGGCCTGCGGACTTATACCATAATAGACAACCCCAGCCTGTCAAAACTATTCCACTGACAATGCTCCGACGCACAGCCATAGCCGTTCTGACCGCAGCCTGCGCCCTTACGGCCTTCGCCGCCCTGGAAATCACTCCCGAAAACGTACAGGAATCTCTCGAAAATCTCGACAAAGCGCTGGCTGCGCGCGCCGACGCCGTCAACCGCCGTCAGGCAGCCATCGACCGGCTCACCGATTCGCTTTCCGCCGGAGGTCCGGAAGCATCCCTGGTACTCGAAATCGCCAACCACTACCGAGGTTTCAACAACGACTCGGCCCTGCACTACTATTCACGCGGCATGCAGCTCGCCGACTCAGCCGACCGCCTGCCGTTCGTCCTCGGAAAAGCCGCCCTGCTGCCTCTCAGCAGCCAGTTCGGGCAGGCGATCGACCTCTACAGCAGCATCGACCGGCTGTCTCTGACTCCGGAGCAGCTCCCCGGATATTACGATGCCGGACGCCAGATGTACAGCTACATAGCGGCCTTCTCCACCGGCGATGAGTCGATGCGCGACTCCAACTCGGCCAACGCGCTGGAAATGCAGCTCAAACTGCTTGAAGTGCTTCCCGAAAACTCACTCGAATACAAGTTCAACCTCGGCGAATACTACTTCCTGACCGGTGAGCGCGGCAAAGCCAGGTCACTGCTCGAATACGTCATTGACAACACCGGCCCCGACAATCCGCTGCGTGCGCGTGCCGCCCACCATCTGTCGACCATCGCCCTGCGGGCCGACGACGAAAACGCCTACATATATTACCTGGTCATGTCGGCCATGGCCGATGTAAGCGCCGCCACCCGCGAGGTAGCGTCGCTGCAGGAACTCGGCAATCACCTCTATACGCGCGGCGACGTCAACCGCTCATACCGATTCCTGACCGAAGCCCTCGCCAGCGCCGTGGAGTGCGGCGCACCGATGCGCATGATCGAGTCCGCCCGAAGCCTCCCGATCATCGAGCACGCCTACGCCGAGGAACTGGCATCGAAGCGACGCACCATATATTTCTTCGTAGCCGTGCTCATTTTGGTTGTCATCATCCTGGCCATCACCATGGTAGTGCTCAACCGCAAGATGCAGCGCCTGCGAATCCTTCAGCAGAGCCTCCGGCAGG
Source organism: uncultured Porphyromonadaceae bacterium (assembly GCA_905193995.1). Classification (GTDB taxonomy): domain Bacteria; phylum Bacteroidota; class Bacteroidia; order Bacteroidales; family Muribaculaceae; genus CAG-873. The sequence continues at coordinate 3,880 of CAJJQT010000124.1, forward strand.
CCAACCAGACCAAGGACGTCTACATCAGCCAGTTCCTGAACCTGTGTTCGATCTACATGGACAAGCTCAACCAGTTCTGCAAGATAGCAAACCGCAAGATCACCACCGGCAAGGTCGACGACCTATACCGTCTCACCAAATCCGGCAAGTTTGTCGAGGATCAGAGCAAGGAATTCTATGAAGTGTTCGACAACGCTTTCTTGCATCTATACCCTACCTTCGTCGTACAGGTCAACGAACTGCTGAATCCCGACCAGCGGATAGTTCTGAAAGAGGGCGAACTGCTCAATACCGACCTGCGCATCCTGGCGTTCATGCGCCTCGGCATAGAGGAAAGCTCGCGCATAGCACAGGTGCTCAACTACTCGCTCAACACCATCTACGCCTACCGCAACCGCCTCAAGGCCCGCGCCACCAACCGCGACACATTCGAGGACGACATCATGAAAATCAAATCTGTCGACTGAAGCATTAACACTAATTAATACTAATCCTAATTATTTGGCTATCAATCTATTGCGCTAATAAATTAATATATTTTGCACATTAATTCAAAATTAATTTGCAATATAATGAACTTTTTCGTAACTTTGCATTAGAATATCATTTCAGTTTTAGGGTTAGTACAGATTGTCATCTTTCCGCTTCCGCGGTATCCCCGCCAGATGGTGACGCCGCGAGGCCGACAATCGATTCAAAAGAAAAATGTGTTTTATGTTAGTTATGTAATTGTTTTAAGTCATTAAAACGCTGGCAGGGCGGGATCGTGAGATTCCGCCCTGCTCTGTCTTATGACTTTATGTAAAGTGTAATCAGAATTTGAATCCTACCGAAAGGACGATATTGTTGTTCTTCTCGGTCAGATCGGCCGTCGGAGCCTTTACGCCGTTGTAATCGGTGAAAGCGTGATAAGTCGAAGTTTTCTTACGGTAGATATACGCTGCATCGACATAGAATGCCTGATAGCGGTAGCCGAGGCCGACGGAGATGGCGTCGGTTGTCTTGTTGAATGTATATGCGGGATTAGTGCCTGCGGTGAACACCTCGACGGCACCGTCGGCGGCCTCGCTCTTGACATTGGTGGTCGAGTGGTTATAGCCGGCGCGGAGACTCAGGTTAGATGTCAGGCGGTATTCGATACCGGCGCGGATGATGTCGGTTCCCTTGTAGTAGTTGGAAATGTCATCGTTGACATAGTCGTCTGAGACGAAATTGCCCCACGAGTCCTGATATTTGACCGACATGTCGCCGAATGCCTGACGCTCGTAATCGAGCGAAATGATGGCCGAGTTACCGATAACGGCGGCCGCGCCGACCATGATCTTCCAGGGCGACTTCAGATGGAAGTTGTAGTACGAATCCTCGGTGTACTCGGGTTTGTCGCCGTTTGTGTTGGGATTGTGCTCGCCTTCGGGGGCGTTTGGATTATAATAGTTGTAATACGATTCGGCGTAGGCCGACTGCGACAGAGAGTACCACGTAGGCGTATGCACGGCCAGGCCGATACGCAGTTGCTGAATAGGCTTCAGGATGACGCCGGCCTTGAAATTCCAGCCCGAACCGGAAATCGAGCGGTAATTCTGCAGCTCGATATCCGCGTCGCCCGGGCCGGTGCCTCGGTCGTAGGCTATCTGTGCGTTGGCCATCATCTCTGAGTAGTTGGCGCTCATGTTGTAGCTCAGGTCGGTGATGCCGAAGCCGATACCCCAGTAGAGCACGTCGGACACGTTGCCGCCGAAGTCGATTGCATATTCGTCGACATAGCCCGACTCGCGCACGCGGCTGTATGCGTCGGCCTCGGTACCGGGGCCGTAAAGGCCCTGATATCCTCCTCCGGCCTTGGGATTGATCATATCTGACGAGTATGCCAGTATCGACAGCCAGTCGGCGTCGGAGTCAAGGTACGGATTGTACGTGTCGGTAAACTGGAAATCCGACTCGGGTGCAGTGCCCGTGAAGGCTGCGATGTAGTTCGACACCGACGAAGGCGACGAACCGTTGTATACATCGTAGACGCGGTCGAACGAAGCGATGCGGTTGTACGACACGCCCCATGAGAACGTACGCAGCAGGCCGCCGAGGCGGGCGGTGCCCACGTAGCCGAAATTGTTGCAGTATGCCTTCGTCTTGTCCTTGCTTATCTTGGTGGTCGACGTCTGCGACGTGATGCTGCGCGGCGATATGTCGAGTGTGGCGCCGATCTCGCTGCGGCGACAGACTGGGCGCCGGCCGGAAAATGACGCAAGAAATGCACGGCTTCGGAC
>CAJJQT010000125.1 GCA_905193995.1 uncultured Porphyromonadaceae bacterium
ATAGAGCACCATCGAGATTCCCGTTATGAGCACGATCACCGAGGCGTCCTTCTTGGCTCCGATGAACACCATCACCACGCCCGCTATGGCTACCAGCGCCGGTACGATGTAGAAACCCATCGGCAGCTTGAAATCGGCCACCTGCACTATCTGGGCCACCCCGAAGAAGATCAGTGTGAAAGCGAACACATAGATGAGTATGCTCACGAAGACCTGCGGAATGATGCACAGGCACGCACCCAGGCACAGACAGCCAACCGCCGCTATGATCGACGAGCTGCTCCGGCCCTGCTTGGCGGCGAGCTGCGAGATCAGCACATACAGGCCCGGCACGATGAACATGATGCCGACCACGATCACTGCCCAGGTCATCAGGTCGCCGCGGCCCTCGAATGCGATCAGCACTATGCCCAGCAGGCCGATCACGATAGGTGTCAAGTAATTGTTCTGCATTTTATTTCTTCTGTTGATTTATATTTTCTTGTTGATTTTTATACTTTAACAATCAATGCAGCCTTTTTGTTAGCGAACTCTTCGTATCTTTGCCGCATGACACGCCGCACGCCGCCCTTCGGTATGAAGGTGGTGGTGACGCCCGCCCCGAAGTAAGAGACCGTAAGTCAGAGTACCGGCGATATTTCCTTGAAGGCGTAGCTGCGCGGCGGCTCGGTGGCGAGCGTCAGCGTGCCGTCGGGCGCTATCGAGGCTATGGCCGCCTCGAGGAGCTCGCCGGTGAGGTTGTCGCGCCAGCGGTGTGTACCCGTGCCCCGCCACTGGCGGCTGCGGTAGCGGGCCGTGAGCGCGGCGAGCTCGGGCGCCGCTTCGTAGCGGTCGAAGTCGTCGGTCATGGCCTGGGCCACCTCGAGTTGCAGGGCGTCGAGGGCGAACTCGCGGCCCGCGAGCTGATACATCGACACCGGGTTGGGAGCGTCGCTCCGGAACTCGCGCTGGTTGACGTTGATGCCCACCCCGATGATCGAGCGGTCGATATGGGTGCTGAATGAGTTTTCGATCAGGATGCCCGCGAGCTTCAGGTCGCCGACGTAGATGTCGTTGGGCCACTTGATGAGAACCTCGCGGCCGAGATGCCGCTCCAGCACGCCGGCGATCGACAGCGACGTCAGCATCGACACGGCGAATGCCTCCGCGGGGCTGACGGTCCGCGGACGCAGCAGCAGCGAGAAGGTCAGGTTCAGCCCCGGCGAAGCTTCCCACGAGTTGCCCCGCTGGCCGCGACCAGCTGTCTGGGCCACGGCGCGGTAGACGGTCCCGTGGGGCAGCGTGGCGGCGTCGGCTGCCATGGCCGTGTTGGTCGAGCCGAGCGAGTTGAACACCCGTATGTCGACCCGGCTCATTTCGTCACGGTGATGTCGCGCGAGCCGTCGTCGTTGGCCCGGATGTCGACCCATACGGTGTCGTCGGGCAGGATGTCGGCCACGATTTCCGGCCATTCGATCAGGCACAGGGCACCCGAGTCCAGATAGTCCTCGAAACCGATATCCATCACTTCCTCAAGGTTGTCGAGGCGGTATAGGTCGAAGTGGTAGATCAGCTCGGCGGTCGTCCCGGACCGGTATTCGTTGACGATGGCGAACGACGGCGAGTTGGCTTCGTCGGCGTCCACGCCCAGGGCCTGCGACAGGGCGGATATGAAGGTGGTCTTTCCGGCGCCCATCTCGCCCCGGAAGGCGTAGACGGTCTCGTCGCCCATCAGGCTGAGGAACTCGCCGGCCGCGGCCGGCAGCCCCTCTATGTTTTCGACATGTATGGTGGTTGTGCTCATATGTGTTTGTTATTGTTTGGGGGTCATTGTGATAAGTGGCACCAGCATTTCTTCCATCGAGATGCCGCCGTGCTGGAAGGTGCCCGTGTAGTACTGCACGTAGTAGTTGTAGTTGTTGGGGTAGGCGAAGAAGTCGCGCCCGTCGGCGAAGATGTAGCACGTCGACACGTTCGGCGACGGCAGCCCGGCGCTCTGCGGGCGCTTGATCTCGTAGACCTGCCGCGGGTTGTAGTTGAGATTCTTGCCGAGCTTGTAGCGCAGGTTGGTGTTGGTGTTCTTGTCGCCGACCACCTTGATCGGATTGTCGACGCGGATGGTCCCGTGGTCGGTCGTCAGCACCACCTTGGCGCCGCTGGCCGCAATCTTGCGGAATAGGCCGATAGTGGCCGAGTGGCGGAACCACGACTCGGTGAGCGAGCGGTAGGCCGCGTTGGTCGAGGCAAGCTCCCGGATCATCTTCGACTCCGTGCGCGCGTGCGACAGCATGTCGACGAAATTGAGCACCATCACGTTCAGGTCGTTATGCTCCAGCGACGCGAAGTCGCGCAGGAAGCGCTCTCCGCCCGCCGAATCGTTGATTTTCGTATACGAGAATCTGTGCTTGCGGCGGTAGCGCTCCAGCAGAGTGGCTATCAGCGGCGATTCGTTGAGGTTTTTGCCTTCCTCGGAGTCGTCGTCGACCCACAGGTCGGGAAACATCTTTTCGATCTGCACCGGCATCAGCCCCGAGAAGATGGCGTTGCGCGAATACTGCGTGGCAGTGGGCAGGATCGAGGTGTAGAGTTCTTCCTCGAAAGTGAAGATGTCGGCCAGCAGGGGCTTGACGGTGCGCCACTGGTCGAGGCGGAAGTTGTCGATCAGGATGAAAAACACCTTCTCGCCGCGGTCGAGCAGCGGAAAGACGCGCTCGGGGAAGATGCGCGGACTCATCAGCGGCGACCCGGCGGGCATGTCGGGCATCCACTTCTCGTAGTTGCGCCGGATCCACTTGCCGAACTCGGTGTTGGCCTCGTTTTTCTGCATCTCGAGCAGCTCGTCCATGTTCGATGACACCTCGGCAAGCTCCAGCTCGCGGTAGACGAGGCGCCCGTAGAGGCTGTACCAGTCCTCGATGGTCGAGGCCGAGTTGATCAGCTCGGAGATCTGGCGGAAGTCCTCGCGGTAGTCGCGGGTGGTCTGCTCGGTGATGAGCTGGTCGCTGTGGAGCAGGCGCTTCAGCGCTATCAGTATCTGGTTGGGGTTGACGGGCTTGATGAGGTAGTCGGCTATCTTGTTGCCGATGGCCTGGTTCATGATGTTCTCCTCCTCGCTCTTGGTGATCATGATCACCGGCGTATGGGGCAGCAGCTGCTTGATGCGGCTCAGCGTCTCAAGCCCGGTCAGGCCCGGCATGTTCTCGTCGAGTATGATCAGGTCGAAGGGATGCGAGGCGATGAGCCCGAGGGCGTCGCGGCCGTTGTTGGCGGTCGTGACCTCGTAACCTCGGCTGCGGAGGAAAAGTATGTGGGGCTTCAGGAGATCGATCTCGTCGTCGGCCCAAAGTATCTGATGGTTCTGGTTCATGGCGGTCATTCTAAAAGCGGGTCGTCGCCCTCGCTGCCGGGGTCGTACGCCGGCATGGTCGGCCGCGCGGGCTGCGGCACGATCACCGGCGCCGGCTGCGGCTTCTGCGCCGGCTGGGCAGCCGGCTGGGCAGAATTGGCGGGGGCTGCCGGCTGCTGAGCAGGTTGCGCGGGCGCTGCCGGCGATACAGGCGCCGGCTCCGGCTCATCGGAGTTAGCTACATTAGCTACATTAGCTACATTAGCTTCACTGTCTGGCTCGGGTTCGGTTTCGGTGGGCGGTATGCCGACGCTTTCGTCGGCTTCCTCGAGGGTCTCTACTTCGTCGGGCTGCAGCAGGTCGGCCTGAGTGTCCTCGTAGTTCTGCTCCTGCAGGAAGCGGAAGTATTCGTCGAACGAGCGGCCCTGCGAGAGCATCAGCTTGAAGTTGTCGTCGCTGATGACGACGGGACGCACGCCGCGCGGCAGCTTGAATTCATTGGAGGCGGCCATGACGCTGCGGTAGTGGTTGAGCTCGTCCATGTTGCGGAAGTCGCGGATGACGATCATGCCCAGGCGTCCGAAGTTGAGCTGCTCGAGGTCGAAGTCCTTGACAACAAACGACTTGAAGTTGTGTCGCGCGATCTCGTAGAGCAGGGCGTTGGACGATACCTCGTCGGTGGCGAAGGTCATCACGAGCAGCTGCCGGTCGTCGGGCTTGAGCGTGAACTGCGCGGCTCCGTCGGCCGTGGCCGTCGAGTCGTTGCTCAGGCGCATATCCCAGATCATGCCGCGCATGTTGGTGGCTCCGGCGTGTAGCTCGCGGCCCTGTGCCATGCCTTTGAGCCAGGCCGAGGCTATCGGAGTGATGTCGGTGTCGGGGTAGCGCTCGAGCATCTCGCGCAGCACGGCGTTGAAGTCGTCGGGCCGGTTTTCGGTCACGTAGGCCAGCGCGTGGAGGAACATGAACTTCGGCATCGTCTTGCTCATCGGATATTTCTCGACCATGGTGGCGTAGGCGGCGTGGACGCGGTCGTTGCGGTTCTCGAGATAGTCTTGGTAGGTCTGCTCGTAGAGGCGGACCACGTCGGCGTCCTGGTTGCGCAGGTTGTCGAGGTAGGCCGGATTGCGCAGGGCCTGTCCGATAGGCGAATCGGGAAAGTCGCTCAGTATCATCTGCCGGTATGTCTCGGCCTCGGTCGGCCGCTTCTCGCGCATGTACATCAGGTAGAGGTTGTAGTACGTGTCCAGGCGGTAGATATTGTCGGGGTAGTCACGGAGCAGGCGGTCGAACTCGGCGCGTGCCGCGGGATAGTCCTCGAGTTTGTCCTTCAGTATAATGCCCATGTTGTAGAGGCCTTCCTGGATGATCTCGTGGGCGACGGCCTTCTGCTCGTCGGTCTCGGGTATCTGCGCCAGGTAGTATTCGGGATAGTGCGGATCATTGGCGCGCTCGGCGGCCTCGCGCTGCTCGGGCGGCACGGTGTCGGTCTCCTGTGCGGAGTTGTCGGCCGATTCCTCGTCATCGGATCCGTCGGAATTGAAATCGTCGAAGCTGAACTGCGACTTGTTGCGGCGGCGCCAGTTGTCCTCGAGCTTGCGTGCGCCCCAGCGGCGCTGGAATTCGGTCTTGCCGGCGTTGCGGGTGGCGGTGTTGTAGAAGTACCATGAGTTGTCGGCGTTGATTACGAACGAGTTGGGGGCCTGGGCGGCATTGCCCTGGTTGGTCTGCTGTCCCTGGGCGGCCTGGTTGGCGAGGTATTCCTCGCGGCGTGCGGCTTCGGCCTCCTCCTGTTCCTTGCGCTTGAGTTCCTCGATGAGTTTGTTGACGACTTCGAGGCGCTGTTCGGGCGTCATGGCGGCCAGTCGGAGCAGCGAGTCCTGCAGGGTGACGTTCTGGGCGTAGACGGCCAGTTCGTCGAGCACGTCGGACCGCCGTTTGAGCAGGTTGTAGTCCGGATAGTCCTTCGGCAGCAGCGGCACGGCCTCGGCGTAGCAGGGCTGGGCCAGCTGATACTCGCGGCGCGCGAAGTATAGGTTGCCCAGGGTGATCTGGTCAATGGCCTTGTCGATGCCGTTGCGCGTGCTTTTCTCGGCCGCCAGCACGTAGTTTTCGATGGCGTGCGCGGTGTCGCCGCGCGAGAGGTAGAGGTTGCCGATGGCGTAGTAGATCTGGTCCTGATAGTCCTTGTTGCGGTCGTAGCGGAGCATACGGCGCAGGGCGTTGACCTCGGGCCTGATGTCCTCGCCGGTGTAGACCTCGCTCTGCTTGATGCGGGCGTTGAACTTGGTGCGGTAGGGCGCCGAGGGCGAACTGCCGGCGTCGGCGAAGGCCCGGTATGCGTCCTCTTTCATGCCCAGGCGGCTGTAGATCTGGCCCAGAAGGAAGCGCAGGCGTGTCTTCTGGGCTCCGGAGGCGTTCCTGATGGCTTCCTTAAGATATGGCACGGCCTGATCGAGCTGATTGCTCTTGATGTGGAAGTCGGCCTCGACGAAGTTGTAGAGGCCCTTGAGCGAACTGTCGGTGAGCTCGTCGGGTTTGATGCGGTTGAGTATCACTTCGGCTTCGAAGAGCCAGTCCATGGAGATATACGACCGCGCCTGCCATAGCAGCGCCTCGGTGACGGTCTTGGGGAGCCACGAGAAGTGGCGGCTGATGTAGAAGAAAGTCGAGGCGGCTCCGGCGAAGTCGCCGTTGAAGTACTGTCCCTTGGCCATGAGCAGCCAGGCGTTGTGCAGGAATGGATTGTATTCGTCGCGCTTGTACCAGGCTTTCTGAGCGGCGGTGAGTGTGCC
>CAJJQT010000126.1 GCA_905193995.1 uncultured Porphyromonadaceae bacterium
GTCGACGAGATCGTCAAGGCCCGCGGCGACGAACCTTTCAAGGACATCTACGATTTCGTCGAGCGTGTACCCTCATCAGCCATAAACCGCCGCGTGTTCGAAAATCTGGCCCTGGCCGGCGCATTCGACTGCTTCGACGGTTTCAAGCGCGAGGATCTGGTATTCGCCGACGAGAAACGCCCCGGCGAGAGCGTTCCCGAAGTACTCCTCCGCTACGGAGCCATGCACCAGAACGCCCAGCGCCAGCAGCAGGCATCCCTCTTCGACTTCGAGGAGGAGCAGCTCAACAACGAGGCCCGTCCGCGCATCCTGCCCGCTCCGGCCTGGCGCAACATAGCACGCCTCGACCGCGAGCGCGACCTCATTGGCATGTACCTCTCGGCCCATCCCCTCGACCCCTACTTCCTTGAACTAAACTACGGCATGACCTGCACTCTCGACGAGAAAAAAGATGAGAAAATCACCGAAGGCAAGGAATCCGTCTACGGCGGCATTGTCACCGAGCGTTCAGAGCGCGTCACCCGCAGCGGCTTCGACATGCTGGCCGTAAAAATCGAAGACTTCACCGCTTCTGCCGAATTCGTACTTTTCAGAGACCAGAAGACCAAGTTCGCCCACCTGCTCACCGAGGGGCAGGCCGTCGTCATCCGCGGCGTATACAAGACCAACCGCAACGGCGAGATTCGCTTCAACATCACCGATGTCAACACCCTCGACCAATACAAAGGCAAGCTCCTCGAATCCATCACACTCAATATAGCCGTCAGCGAATGCAACGACCGGCTCATCGGCACCCTCACAGGCCGATCCGCCGGGCGCGACGAGACTCTCCGCCTCCCTTTGCGCTTCCGCATTTACGACCCCGAGCTCGACCGCAGCGTGCTGCTCACTTCGTCGGAGATGATCGACGTCGACCGCAAACTCCTGGCTCTGTTGAAGGAAAGCGAGATAAACTACATATTCGAACGTTCTAAATAATCAATAATCATGGCTTTTACATTTACTGACGAAAACGTCAAAGAGACCATCGCCACGGGCCAGCCCGTGGTCGTAGACTTCTGGGCAACCTGGTGCGGCCCCTGCATGGGCATGGCCCCCGTTATCGACCGCCTCGCCGACGAATACGAGGGCCGCGTCGTCATCGGCAAGTACAATGTCGACGAGGAGACCGACTTCTCGACCGAAAACCGCATCATGTCGCTCCCCACGATACTTTTCTTCAAAGACGGCAAAAAGACCGACCTGCGCCTCGCAGGCTCGCAGTCCGAGGACAAGCTGCGCGAGACCATCGACAAGCTCCTCGTACTCTAAGGAAAGCAGGCGCTCCGAGCCTGCGCCATCTGGAAAGCAGGCTTTCCAGCCTGAGCATATACAGGCAAGGCAGGCGGGGTCTCCCGCCTGCCTTGCTCGTGTTATCTGTGCCTTGTACCGATTATTCGGCAGCTTTCTCCTCCTCTGCCCCGGCTTCGGACTCTTTTTCCACGAATTCGGTAATGCCGGCTGCAAGCAGCTGGTTGTACCACTGCAGGAGCTTCTTGATGTCCGTGTTGTAGACGCGTTCCTGGTCGAAATCGGGCAGGATGGTGCCAAAATATTCGCGCATGGCTTTATCGGAGGCAAATGCCTTGAGATCTACAGGCTTGCCGTCGTTCTTTTCCTTGACAAGCTCGAACACTTCGCCCAGAGGTTTGTCATCGCCGTTGGTATAGATGGCGATATCGCCCAGCGAGATAACCTTGTCGTGCGCATACGCGGGCGTGCGTTTGCCGGTCGTGAGCGATTCTACTATCAGCATGTTGTGGCCGCGGCTCACGAGCTTGAACAGACCGGGCTTGCCGGCTATGGATAGGATTGTCTTTATCATCGTCTGTTGTCTGAATGTTATTATTGCGGATGCAAATTTACAAAAATAAGATTAATCTTTCAACACAAAATCGTAACTTTGTAATCCGATTAATCACTCACTCGACAATCAATCATATATGTGGCTATATATAAAGCAGTTGCTCCAATTGCTGCTCGAACCATCCCACGGATGGGAGGACATATCCGAGGCTAACCGGCCCGCTGAGACGATCCAGCGCACGGGGTTCTTCCCCTGGATTGGCGTCACGTCGCTCAGCTGCTTCGCCCGGTTGATCTACGAGCATGACCTTACTTTCATCCATGTCCTTCAGACGGCCATCGCCGTCGCAGGCGCCATGTTCATCTCGCTTTACGTCTCGCGTCTGCTCCTCGACATCCTCCTGCCAAAATACGTCGATGCGAAGATGAACATTTCCAAAATCAATGTGTTCAATCTCTATATGACCGGAATGATGGGCCTCTATCTCATCGTGGCCAACCTGATGCCCGCGTCGCTGACTTTCCTGAAGTTCCTGCCCCTGCTCTCGCTGCTTGTAATCTTTAAGTCGACCGCTTTCATGGGCGTCAGGGAGTCCGACACCACATCATTCCTGTTTCTTACGGCTCTGAACGTAATCGTTATTCCGATCGGTGTGGCCGCCCTGCTGACGTTCATAATCTAAACCGACAATGAAACTGAAATTTAAGGAAGTCAACATAAAGAACCGCCGCGCGACATTCGACTACGAGATCACCGACACCTTCACCGCCGGCATCGTGCTCACCGGCACCGAGATCAAATCCGTGCGTATGGGCAAGGCGTCGCTCGTCGACACGTTCTGTTATATCAATAATGGCGAGGTCTGGGTCAAGAACATGTACATCGCCGAATACTTCTACGGCACGCACTACAACCACACCGAACGCCGCGACCGCAAGCTGCTGCTCAACCGCAAGGAGATCCGCGACCTTGAGCGCGAATCCGAAGGCACCGGATTCACCATCGTGCCCCTGCGCATGTTCATCAGCCAGAAAGGCTTCGCAAAACTCGTCATCGGAGTGGCCCGGGGCAAGAAGGAATACGACAAGCGCCAGTCAATCCGCGAGCGCGACGACCGCCGCGAGCTCGCCCGCATGTTCCGGAAATAAATATGGAAAGCAGGCGCTCCGAGCCTGCGCCTATGGGAAAGCAGGCTTTCCAGCCTGCGCCCTCAATCCACTTGCGCCCTCACTCCGCCTCCCCGAGCGAAGCGAGTTGCTGCTGCAGCTTCTCGATGTTGGCCGAGTATTTTTCGAAGTGAATGTCGTCGAGCGTCTTTTCCTGGAGCAGCATGGCATAGCGCCATGTGTCGCGCAGCGCCTGTGCCTGGCGGGCGCTCAGCTTCACCGGCGTGCGCCCCTTGTCGCCCACCAGATATACCGTCACCGCGCCTGCGGGCGCGGCGGATATAGCCCGTGCCAGGTCCGCGGCCGCTTCCTGCGACAGCGACATCATCTCTGACCCCTCCATATATACCGACTCACCGCGGGCAGCGGCGTCGCCGAACTCCACACCCGACAGATTCAGCCGCCGTCCGGCGTTGTTTATGGCCACGAAGAAGTAATCTTTCTCGTCGATGCGAGGCTGTACGAACGTCCCGCGCATTTCGCTGCCGGTGAACACGTCCTTCACGGCCCGGTATCCGCGTGTGCCGGGCGTGCTGACGGTGATGAACCGCGCCGAGAGTGAATCGATGGCAGCCTGGCGGGCCTCCCGCCGGCTTTCGCCGACATTCAGCGAGTCGGTCGACAGGTCGATGAGCGTCTGTATGCGGATTTTCGTACCCTCGCGGCGCTCGGCGAGACAGTCGCGGTAAGCTTTGTCGACCGAATCGAGCACGGCCACGGCGCCGTCATAGTCATGGGCGGCGCGCAGGCTCTCGGCGCGTTCGAGCAGGGCGCGGGCCTCGGCCGGGCGCTCGTCAGATTTTCCGCACGAAGCCAGCAGGGTCGCCGCGCATAGGCATGTCGTCATAATTTTAATCGCGTTGTACATTCTTCACTCCTTTCACTGTCTTAAGTTTTCTGATCAGCTGGTTCAGCGACATCTGATCGCTGACACCGACCACGACGTAACCCTGAAACAGCCCGTTCTCGCTTTCGACCGAGATATTGCGCAGGGTCGTGTCCTTTTCCTTATTGATTATTGAGGTTATATTTGTGACGATACCGATGTCGTCAAGCCCGACTATGCGCAGCGTGGCGCCGAACTGCGCGCCGATCTTGCCGCTCCAGCGTGTGTTGATGATGCGGTAGGGATAGCGCTCGCGGATATTGGCGGCATTCGGGCAGTCGGCCTTATGGATCTTGATGACACCTTCGGCCGAGATGAATCCGAACACGTCGTCGCCGTAGATGGGATTGCAGCAGCGGGCCAGGCGGTAGTTGATGCCCTTGATGCCCTCGCCGATGACCACCACATCCGACGCGCCCTGCTGCGGTGAGTCTGCGTCTTCAGCCGCAGGCTGCATCACATAGGTATCGGCCGACACGCGCACAGTCTCTTCATGAGCCTTACGCTCCATGTCGAGATATGTCTCTATCACATCGTTGATCTCGAGCTTTTCTTCAGATATCGCGCTGTAAAAGTCTGTGATGGTCTTATATCCGAGACGCTTCACAAGCTTCGACACCGCTCCTTCGGGAATCTCGATCTTGCGGTTCTTGCAGCGCCGCTGGAGCATTTCGCGCCCGAGATCGCCTGCCCGGCTCTCGATTTCCTTCAGTGCCACGCGGATCTTGTTGCGCGCCTTGCTCGTGACCACGAAGTTGAGCCAGTCGCCCTTGGGCTGCTGCGACGGCGACGACAGTATCTCTACGGTGTCGCCGCTCACCAGCCGGTAGTTGAGCTTCTGGTTCTTACCGTTGACGCGGCCGCCGGTGCAGTGCGCCCCCAGGTTGGTGTGGATGTTGAAGGCGAAGTCGAGCAGCGTGGCGCCCAGCGGCAGCTTGTACAGGTCGCCGCGCGGCGTGAACACGAACACTTCCTTGTCGTACACGTCCATCCGCATGTTGCGCATCAGTTCGAGCGGCCCCGATTCGGCCGTCTCCAGTATGTCGCGTACATTGTTCATCCACGCGTCCAGGTCGTTCTCGCTCTTTATGCCTTTGTATTTCCAGTGTGCGGCCAGGCCTTTCTCGGCTATGAGATCCATGCGGCGGGTGCGGATCTGCACCTCCACCCAGCGGTCGCCCGGGCCGTATACTGTTATGTGCAGCGACTCGTAGCCGTTGCTCTTGGGGATGCTGATCCAGTCCTTCATGCGCGAGGGATTCGGCCTGAACATATCCGTGATCAGCGAGTACGCCAGCCAGCAGTCGCTCTTTTCCTTGACTCCATCCGAGTCCAGCACTATGCGTATGGCGAAGAGGTCGTAGATGCCGTCGAGATCGTTTTTCTGCTTCTTCATCTTGTTCCAGATCGAGTAGATCGACTTGGTGCGTCCCTTGATCTCGAACTTCAGTCCTGCTTCCTCGAGTTTCTTCTTTACCGGTGCTATGAAGTCGGCTATATAGGCGTCGCGCGAGGCCTTGGTCTCGTTGAGCTTGTGCGCTATGCGCGAGTAGATGTCGCGGTGCATGTACTTGAGCGACATATCCTCGAGCGACGATTTTATTTTGTACAGGCCCAGGCGGTGCGCCAGCGGCGCGTACAGGTAGTTGGCCTCCAGGGCCACCTCGCCTACGTGCTGCTGGTCGGGATGGTGGTTGATGGCGGTCATCAGCGTCAGGCGGTCGACGATCATGATGATGATCACGCGGATATCTTCCGCGAAGGTCAGCAGCAATTTGCGGAAGTTCTCGCTCTGTATCGACGCCGACCGCGCATACAGCGACGACACCTTCATCAGGCCGCCGACCATCCGGGCCACATCCTCGCCCCACTCTTTCTCAAGCCGGTCGCTGTCCATGAAGCCGTGGCGGCACGGATTGAACAGCAGCGTGGCCACAGCCATGTTGCGGTCCGGGCTGATCTGCTCGCACAGCGCGCACGCCGTGACAAGGCTCCGGTTGATCGGATTGAACCCGAAGCGGTCACGGTGGCAGTAGCCCCCCTCGACGGCTTCTTTCAGATTGTTTTTCAGCCTTGTGAGATCACCCGGCTCGAGATAGGGGCTCA
>CAJJQT010000127.1 GCA_905193995.1 uncultured Porphyromonadaceae bacterium
GACAGCAAAGCAAATACAATAAGTCAACATAAGACACTTCAACCAACATTAAATAACAAAGAAATGCCAGGATTAATTGGAAAGAAAATCGGAATGACATCCGTATTCAGTGCCGACGGCAAGAACGTGCCGTGCACTGTTATCGAAGTAGGTCCTTGCGAAGTGACACAGGTGAAGACCGTGGCTACGGACGGCTATGACGCCCTCCAGCTCGGCTTTGAGGATGTGAAGGAAAAGCATCTGAACAAGCCCGAAATCGGCCATTTCGCCAAAGCAGGCGTCGCTCCCAAGCGCCACTTGGCCGAGTTCAAAGGATTTGGTGAGGAGTATAAGCTCGGTGACAAGATCACCGTCGACTTCTTCTCGGAATCAGATTTCGTCGACATCATCGGCACATCGAAAGGCAAAGGCTTCCAGGGCGTCGTTAAGCGCCATGGCTTCGGCGGTGTAGGCCAGACCACCCACGGCCAGCACAACCGCCTGCGCGCCCCCGGTTCGATCGGTGCGTGCTCGTACCCCGCAAAGGTGTTCAAGGGCATGCGTATGGCCGGCCAGACGGGCAACAAGCGCGTCACCGTGCAGAACCTTCAGGTAGTGAAGGTCATCGCCGAACACAACGTGTTAATGATCAAGGGTTCTATCCCCGGTAGCAAAGGTTCAATCGTCTTAATCGAGAAATAACATGGAAGTCGCAATTTTAACAAAAGAAGGTAAGGATACCGGCCGCAAGGCTATCCTGAACGACGAGGTGTTCGGCATCGAAGCCAACGAGCACGCCATCTATCTCGACGTCAAGCAATATCTGGCCAACCATCGTCAGGGTACTCACAAGTCGAAAGAACGCAGCGAAGTCAGCGGCTCGACCCGTAAGCTCCACAAGCAGAAGGGCGGCGGCGGCAGCCGTATCGGCGACATCAACTCGCCTGTACTCGTAGGCGGTGGCCGAGTGTTCGGTCCCCGTCCCCGCGATTACCGCTTCAAGCTCAACCGCAAGCTCAAGGCCCTCGCGCGCCGCTCGGCTCTGTCGGCCAAGGCAGCTGCCGGCGAGATCGTAGTTGTCGAGAACTTCACTTTCGACACGCCCAAAACTAAAGAATTCTTAAAATTTGCTAAAGATATCAAAGTCGACGGCAAAAAGGTTCTCGTGGTTTTGTCAACTAAAGAAAACTCCGTATATTTGTCAATGCGTAATGTGCCGAATGCGAAGCTCGCCTTTGCATCCGACCTCAATACGTATGTAATCATGGACAACAATGCTATCGTCCTCACCGAGGGTAGCGTTGAGGTCGTTAACAAGCTTTAAAGCACAGGACAATGGAAATCTCAATCAAACCCATACTCACCGAGAAGGCGACTAAGCTCTCAGAGAAGCTTAATTGCTACACCTTTGCCGTGTCGGTCGACGCCGGCAAGGGCCAGATCAAGGACCTGGTTGAATCACTCTATGGCGTCAAGGTGCTTAAGGTGAACACCGCGGTCATGCGTGCCAAGAACAAGTCGCGCTGGACCAAGAGCGGCCTGCTCCGCGGCAAGACCGCACGCTGGAAGAAGGCGTTCGTGACCGTAGGTGAAGGTCAAACAATCGACTTTTTTAGCAACATCTGATAAAAAATGGCAGTAAAGAAATTCAAGCCCACAACACCTGGGCAACGTCACAAAGTTATTGGTGTATTCAAGCGCGCTGAAGCCGTGAAAGTCGACGGCAAGACGACTGTGCGCACATCCACTGCTAATGCACCAGAAAAGACTCTTACTGGCGGTAAACGTGTCACCGGCGGCCGAAATGCCGAAGGTCACCTGACCATGCGCTACCTTGGCGGTGGTCATAAGCGCAAATACCGCTTCATCGACTTTAAGAGGACCAAGGATGGCATTCCTGCCGTAGTAAAGACGATCGAGTACGATCCCAACCGTTCGGCCCGCATCGCCCTGCTTTACTATGTGGACGGCGAGAAAGCCTATATCATTGCACCCAACGGTCTCGAGGTAGGTCAGACTGTGGTCAGCGGACCCGACGCAGCGCCTGAAGTAGGCAACGCTCTGCCGCTGAACAAGATCCCCGTGGGCACCGTGATCCACTGCATCGAGCTGCGTCCCGGCCAGGGAGCCTTCATGGCACGTTCGGCCGGCACGTTCGCACAGCTCATCTCCCGTGAGGGAAATTATGCTATCATCAAATTACCTTCAGGCGAAACCCGCAAGGTGCTTGCTACGTGCAAGGCCACTGTCGGCGTCGTCGGCAACAGCGAGCATTCGCTCGAAAGCTCCGGCAAGGCCGGCCGCTCGCGCTGGCTGGGCCGCCGCCCGCACAACCGCGGCGTTGTCATGAACCCTGTCGATCACCCCATGGGCGGTGGCGAAGGTCGTGCTTCGGGTGGTCACCCGCGCTCGCGTAAGGGTCTGTACTCGAAGGGCCTGAAGACTCGTGCTCCGAAGAAGCTCTCGACGAAGCTCATCATCGAAAGACGTAAAAAGTAATCTGAAAAATTAGCATAATATGAGCCGTTCATTAAAAAAAGGACCCTTTATCAGCGTAAAACTCGAAAAGAAGGTCGAGGAGATGAATGCGTCGGGCAAGAGCAGCGTCATCAAGACGTGGAGCCGTGCTTCGATGATCGCCCCTGAATTCGTAGGCCACACCTTCGCAGTTCACAATGGTAACAAGTTTATTCCTGTGTACGTAACCGAGAACATGGTAGGTCACAAGCTGGGCGAGTTCGCCCCCACCCGCACGTTCCGCGGCCACGCAGGCAATAAGAAGAAATAATCAAGGGCCCAGTTAACAAATTTCGAATAAAAAAAGAAACAATAAAATGGGTGTAAGAAAAAGATTATCAGCCGAAAAGCGCAAAGAGGAGCAGAAGAGCATCGCCTTCGCGAAGCTCACGAACGTGCCCACTTCGCCCCGAAAGATGCGCCTGGTTGCCGATATGGTACGCGGCAAGGAAGTGTTCCGTGCCCTCGGTATCCTGAAATTCTCCAACAAGGAGGCTGCCCAGCGTGTCGAGAAACTGCTGCGCAGCGCCGTCGCCAACTGGGAAGCCAAGAACGATCGCAAGGCCGAAAGCGGCGAGCTCTACGTCAGCACGATCTTCGTCGATCCTGCTCCGATGCTCAAGCGTCTGCGTCCCGCCCCCCAGGGCCGCGGCTACCGCATCCGCAAGCGCGCCAACCATGTGACCATTATCGTAGATACAATAGATAACGCTAAAACCCACGAGGCATAACAATGGGACAGAAAGTAAATCCTATAAGCAATCGCCTGGGTGTAATCCGCGGCTGGGACTCGAACTGGTCTGAAAAAGGCAAGTATCCCGCCAACATCCTGGAAGATTACAAACTCCGCAAATATCTGAACGTCCGCCTCGCCAACTACAGCGTATCGCGCGTCGTGATCGAACGTTCGCTGAAGCTCATCACCATCACCATCTGCACCTCGCGCCCCGGACGCATCATCGGTACCGGCGGCCAGGATGTGGAGGCGCTGAAGAAGGAGCTCTCAAAGATCACCGACAAGGATGTACAGATCAATGTATATGAGGTGAAGCGTCCCGAACTGGACGCCGAGATCGTAGCCGCGACCATCGCCCGTCAGATCGAAGGCAAGGTCGCTTACCGCCGCGCCGTAAAGATGGCCGTCGCTTCGACCATGCGCGCCGGCGCCGAAGGCATCAAGGTGCAGGTTTCGGGCCGTCTGAACGGCGCCGAAATGGCCCGCAGCGAGATGTTCAAGGAAGGCCGTACACCCCTCCACACGCTGCGTGCCGACATCGACTACGCTCTGGTCGAGGCACACACCAAGGTAGGTGTCATCGGCGTGAAGGTGTGGATCTGCCGCGGCGAAGTCTACGGCAAGCGCGACCTGGCTCCCCAGTTCACCAACACTCAGAAAGACAGCCGTCCCGCTGCGGCTCCCGGCGCACCCCGCCGAGGAGGTTTCCGTCGGGCCAAAAACAATCGTTAAACCTCTAAAGCCGACTAAAGGACAATGTTAGCACCTAAGAAAACAAAATTCCGCCGCCAGCAGAAAGGCCGCATGAAGGGCAACGCCCAGCGCGGCAACCAGCTGGCATTCGGCTCGTTCGGCATCAAGACCCTTGAGTCGAAATGGATCACGGGCCGTCAGATCGAGGCCGCCCGTATCGCGGTGACGCGCTACATGCAGCGTCAGGGCCAGATTTGGATCCGCATCTTCCCGGACAAGCCTATCACCAAGAAGCCTGCCGAAGTACGTATGGGTAAAGGTAAAGGTTCGCCCGAAGGATTCGTGGCTCCCGTTACCCCCGGACGCATGATCATCGAGGTCGAAGGCGTTCCCTTCGAAATCGCTAAGGAGGCACTGCGCCTGGCCGCCCAGAAGCTGCCCGTGGTGACCAAGTTTGTAGTTCGTCGCGACTATGATCCGACACAAAACGTGTAATGAGCTATGAAGAAAGAAGAAATAAAGGAACTCAGCACGGCCGACCTTCAGGAGCGTCTGGCCCAGATGGAGAAGGAATATCTCCAGCTGAAGGTCAACCACGCAGTATCGCCGCTGGACAACCCGGCCAAGATCACTGCCGACCGCAAGATGATAGCGCGAGTGAAGACGGAACTGCGCCGGCGCGAACTTAACAAATAATCAAACCCCATCTCAACGAATATGGAAAAAAGAAATTTGAGAAAAGAGCGCATCGGGGTAGTTTCGAGCAACAAAGGTGACAAGACCATCACTGTGACCATCAAGTGGAAGGAAAAGCACCCCATTTACGGCAAGTTCGTAAACAAGAGCAAGAAATATCACGCGCATGACGAGAACAACGAGTGCAGCGTCGGGGATACCGTACGTCTGATGGAGACCCGTCCTCTGAGCAAGACCAAAAGATGGCGCTTAGTTGAAATAATCGAAAAAGTTAAATAAGCTATGATACAGACAGAATCCCGTTTAACCGTAGCCGACAACAGCGGCGCCAAGGAAGCACTGTGCATCCACGTGCTCGGCGGCACCGGTCGCCGGTATGCGTCAGTAGGCGACATCATCGTAGTATCGGTCAAGAGCGTCATCCCCAGCTCTGACGTCAAGAAAGGTACTGTATCGAAGGCGATCGTTGTCCGCACGAAGAAGGAAATCCGCCGTGCCGACGGCTCATACATCCGCTTCGACGACAATGCCTGCGTGCTGCTCAACAACGCCGGCGAGCTCCGCGGCACCCGTATCTTCGGCCCCGTCGCCCGCGAGCTCCGCGCAACCAACATGAAGATTGTATCACTTGCCCCCGAGGTACTGTAAATCGTAACCCGTCAAAAATCCGAAGTAATGAAATTACATATAAAGAAAGGAGACATGGTGTACGTTCTCAGCGGCGAAGACCGCGGAACGACCGGCCGCGTCCTCGAGGTCAACGCCTCGAAGCAGCGCGCCATCGTCGAGGGCGTGAACATCATCACCAAGGCTACCAAGCCTTCGGCCCAGTATCCCCAGGGCGGCCTTGTCAAGAAGGAGGCCCCGATCCACATCTCGAACCTCAGCCTCATCGACCCCAAGTCGGGCAAGCCTACGCGCATCTCCATCGAGCGCAAGGAAGACGGCACCAAGGTCAGAATCGCTAAAAAATCAGGACAGGAGATCAAATAATGGAAACAACACTGAGCAAAGATTACAAGGAACGTATCGTCCCGGCCCTGACCAAGGAGTTCGGCTATACGACTGTGATGCGTGTGCCCCGCCTTGAGAAGATCGTCATCAACCAAGGCATCGGCGAAGCAACCCAGGACAAGAAACTGATCGATATCGCAATCAACGAGCTCACCGCCATCACCGGCCAGAAGGCCGTAGCCACGCTCTCGCGCAAGGATATCTCGAACTTCAAGGTCCGCAAGAAAATGCCTGTCGGCGTGCGCGTGACCCTCCGCCGCGAGCGTATGTACGAGTTCCTGGAGCGTCTGATCAAGGTGGCTCT
>CAJJQT010000128.1 GCA_905193995.1 uncultured Porphyromonadaceae bacterium
GGCGTTTACATTGACGGTATCCGTATTACTAATGCTCAGAACGGCACCGTAGATCTCGGAAAATTCTCACTCTCCGCCTTAGAATCCGTATCGCTATATAATGCCAACCGCCTTGACGTATGCCAGTCGGCGTCGGAATACGCTTCCGGAGCTACGGTATACCTTCAGACACGCCGACCGGTCGCCGACTCGCTGGCAGTGCTGGCGGGTATCGGTTCGTTCCATACTTACAAGGGAAAGGTTAACGCCCAATTCTGCCGCAGAGGCTGGAGCGGTTTTATTGACGGCGAGGATGTCAGTACCCGAGGCGATTATCCTTTCCGCTACAAGTCTGAATATGAGGATACGGTCGGGCGTCGGCGGAATTCCGATATACGTTATTACCGTGTTGAGGGCGCGCTGTTCCGCAGTGGATTTGCCTCGCATGTCTATGCGTACGTTTCGGAACGAGGCACTCCCGGCGGCATAGTGCGGCGTCTGAGCGACAAATATATTAATGTAGGGCGCGAGTGGGATACTGATATTTTCGTGCAATCGTCGTATACGCGCACGCTTGGTCACATCCATCAGTTAAAGTTCAACATCAAGTACGCACACGAGTTTCTTCGGTACAATACCGACTATCCCGATAACCAGAATACAGTCCGTGCCGACAACCGTTACCGCCAGAATGATGCCTATGCATCTGCTTCGTATGCCGTGACGCCCTGGCGCTGGCTGTCGGTCAACTTCGGCTACGACGCCCGTATGTCGTGGCTCACTGCTGACATCAAGCGCTTCAGTCTCGTGCGACGCCTGGATCAGAAGGCGGTAGCCGCCGCTCAGCTCCATTACCGCGGCCTCCGCCTCGCGGGCTCGGTACTTTTCCAGCATTACCGCGATCACACAAAGCAACATGTAGGAGCCGCTGACCCGCTACACCGCTTCACACCGTCGGTCACGTTGGGATATTCTTACAGAGATCTGTCGCTTCGTGCCTGGTACAAGTGTATATTCAGAGCCCCTACCCTCAACGACCTCTATTACACTCAGGTAGGCAACCGGAATCTCAAACCTGAGTATACCCGTCAGTGGAATCTTGGTGCGGAGTATCATTATGCCGCTCCGCAGTGGCTGGCTTCGGTTCAGGCCGATGTCTACATAAACCATATCGACAACCGCATCGTCTGCCTCCCTGTCAAGGGTACGTACACCTGGTCGATGATGAACTACGGTAAAACTTTCTGCCGCGGTCTCAATGCCACCGTATCGGGCCGTTATTTTCCCGGCGACTGGTCGTTCTCGCTGCTTTCATCTTTCACCTGGCAGAGAGACCTCGACCGTACGAATCCGGAATCGGCTATCTACAACCGGCCTATATGCTATTCACCAGCTTTTTCATGCGGCGTGACTGGTATCGTAGCATGGAAGTCAGTCAGTCTCACCGTATCGGACCTGCACGTGGACAAGCGCATGTGGTCGTATGCCGATCCGCGCGACATGCTGGCTCCGTACAACAATATAGATCTAAAACTTACCGGTTCGTGGCGGTGGCTTACGGCATCGTTCGAGGTAAATGATTTGCTTGACGAGCAGTACGAACACATACCGCGCTATCCCATGCCGGGACGCAACTTTACGTTCACAATCACTTATTCGCTATAATTCATGAAACATTTTACTCTGTTGTTTGCTTTCCTGGCCACTCTCTTAACGGCTGAGGCGCAGGAAAAAATTATTCTTCTCGACGAGGGTAACTGGCAGACCGACAACGGCCGTATGACATATTTCGAGAACGGTCGTGTCGTCTCTAACGAATGGTTCCGGGAGATCAACGGCATCAAGCTCGGCGACACTCCCAACGATATTATCCAGATCAACGACGATCTGATAGCCATTGCCATCAACTGGTCCAACATCGTACAGTTCATCACACCCGAAGGCCGCGCCGTGGCTGCAACCGAGGACGTTCCGAACAACCGGAAGCTCGCCTCCGACGGCCGCTACGTCTACATTTCCTCTTACGGACATGAATGCAAAGTCGGCAACCGCTTCGAGACCTTTACCCGCGGATTTGTAGCCAAAATCGACGTCACCGACTTCAAGGTCGTAGCCGCAGTTGAGGTCGGATGGGAGCCCGAAGGCATAGCTCTTTACGATGGCAAATTGTTCGTGGCCAACACAGGCGGATATGCTTTCAACGAGGATCACGAATACGAGACGACTGTATCGGTAATCGACGCCGAGACGATGAAAATTGTCCGTACCGTCGACACCGGTATCATTAACCTTTACGGCAAGATGTCGCAGAGCGGCCGCTATCTGCTGATCAATTCGCCCGGCGATTACTACGACACTCCCGCCTGCTGTATGGTGTTCGACTGCCGCGCCGCTCTCGACGGCCGTCCCGACAACGAATGCTTCACGCGTCTGGAATATGCGAGCACTTACAGCACCACGACTACTGACGGCAAATTCTTCGCCATCGGTTCCAGATTCTCTTATTACACGATGCAGTATACATTCAACTATATCACTGTCGATCCGGCTCTTGTGATGGACTCGGGAGGCTCCGCCGGAGTAGAGGAATCGATGCCAGGCACCATGAAGAGCGACATCAAGAAGATGACGCAGCCTTACGGTATATATGTCAATCCCTACACAGGCTACATGTATGCTACAGATGCCGGCGAGTTCATAGCCGGGGGCGCTCTCTATCAGTGGGATCCGCAAGGACGTCTTCTCGGAACGTGGGGCGTTTACATTAATCCGGCGCACTTCCTGGCCCTGCCGCCCGACGGGCACTTCCAGGGCGTCAGCGACATATCCGTGCCTGAGCGAGAAACCGACGGAGCCATATACAATATGCAGGGTATTAAAGTTTCGCGCACGATTCCCGGTCAGCTCTACATACAGGGCGGACGCAAGTTCATTGCCAAATAATAGAAATACAATATTTAATATAAAAATATGAGAACCAAATCATTATTATTTTCCGCGATTTTAGCTCTTGCGGCTGCTTCGCCGACAACCGCGAGGGAGACTATATTGTCGCTCAACGAAGCCATTTGGCCCAATGGCATCGGTAGCATCAATTACTTTGACGGGAACCGCATGATTTCCAACAACTGGTTTGAGGAAGTCAACGACGGCGAAGAACTCGGTTATACGCCAAACGACATCATTCAGGTCAATGACAACCTCTTTGCCATAGCCGTCAACTATTCCCATACCGTAGTGTTCATCGACGCCTCGGGGCACATGGTTGGCAAGCTTCTCGACGGCGACACCGGCGACGGCGCAACGCCCAACTGCCGATTCCTTGTCTCGGACGGAACATATCTCTATTTAACCGGCTACGACCAGCGTCTCTACTGGTATCCCGATTCAGAGAATCCCGACGCCTGGGAAGAGGCTTCCTGGGACGAAGGCGGTTATGTTGCCAAGATCGACCCCACGACCTTCAAGGTCATCGCATACACTTCGGTAGGATGGGAGCCCGACCGCATCGCAATCTACGGCGGCAAACTGTTCGTATTCAACTCGGGCGGCTATGCTCCCGTCGGAAATCCCAACGGCGGCAACGATCATAGCGACTACGAGACGACAGTCTCGATCATCGATCCGGGAACTATGACGGTCGACAGAGTGCTCGATACAACGCGCATCAACCTCTACCGCGGCCTGAGCCAGTCGGGCAAATGGCTACTGGCCAACTCCGCAGGCGACTATTATGAAACATACCCGTCGATGATCCTCATCGACTGTGACAAAGTACTCGAAGGAGAGCCCGACGACGAATGCTACGTCTACAATTCGAACTATGCCTCGACCTACAGCACAGCCACGCTCGACGGCAAATTTCTGGCCGTTGGCTCGGCATTCTCCTACAACACGATGGGATACGAATACAAGTATGTCACCATTGACCCGCAGGAGTTTTGGGATGGAAAGATCAGCGGCAACGAAAGCTACAGCGGTATCTATGCAGAATTGCCCGGCACCATGCTTGACGATATAATGCAGTTCGAATATCCGTATGATATTTACCAGAATCCATACACCGGATATTACTATGCGACCGACGCAGCCGGAGGCACTTCAGGCGATGAAAGCGGAGGTAAACTTTATCAATGGGATCCGGAAGGCAAGCTGATTGGCACATATCCCGTCGGTGTGTTCCCGGCTCATATACTCGCAGTGGCCCCGCGTAAAATGCCGGTGAAGTTTGTACTCAGCAGCAATACGCCTACAGGTCTGCTTGTTTCAAAGGAAGACGACGAAAAGATTGAACTCAATGAATCGGCCGGAAGAACCCCCACTTTCACTGTAGATATTTATAGCGGCGATTATACACTTATTGCATACAATAAGGATGGCCAGGAGGCAGGTTCTATCGACATCACAGTTGCCGACAGCTTCGACGAACAGACCATCACCGTGCAGGCTCCGACAATTTACGTGAAAAACGCAGACTGGGAATACGGCACTGATTATACGTTTGATGTCGCAGTAAGCTCGGCTGCAGGTGAACTGCGTAAGATAACTCTCGGCAACAGCGTCACGGCCGGCCGCAAGCATTTCCTGGCTTTGAAGGGCGACTCGTACCGCGCAGCTTTCGTACCATCCGAAACCCGTGCAGCCGAAGACTACGCTACCATTTACCGCAACGGTACTCTTACTTACGATGCGACTGTCTCCGTATCAATTTCGAAGGCCAATTACATGGAATTCTTACTTCCGGCTGACGCTTCCCTGCAGATCTCCCGTAAGACGAATCATTTCGTCGATTTCACTCCCGTTGAAGCCGCATCCACAGCTATGGCCGACGGCAAGCAGACCGTTACTTACCGTCTGCCGGAGGGGGAAACTTTCTATTACCGCACATGGCGCGAAGGCGGCCTGACTCAGGCCGGATACTTCACAGCCGGCACAGAGGTTCTGCCGCGCATCGAATTCACAGAGGAGTCCTTCTCGGAGACGGCACCAGATACGTACAACCACGATTTCGCATCAAACGATGGCTACGAAACCGGCGACATTCTTATAAACGTCAACGAGCGGGGTCATCTGAACCTTGACAAGGGGCAGACCTTCCGCGCCCACGCCATGCGTTCGTGGCAGATCGTCGACGGCCTAACGAGCAATAATTTCGTGGAACCCGACTTCCACTTTACAGCATATAATGTCACGATTGACACCAATGCCGGCACAGCCACGATCGATGCTGAACCTTCGGAAACAGTCGTTAGCGTATCGCATGAGCCCGGTTCGGCCTGGGCCGATATCAAAGCTGTAGGCAACGGCACGGCAATCGTACTCGTCACCTACGACGCAATACGCGCACAGTACTTCGACAAGACAGGTAACGCAAAGCCGTTTGTAGGCGGAGACCTGTGGGGCGCTATCTGGCCCGAGAATACCGCTGTATTTGTCGTAACTGTCGGTCAGCAGTTCGGGACCCCATCGCGTCCTGACATGTTCCTGCACGATGACATAAACGTTGAGTCCGAAAAAGTCGCAGGCTTCAACCTCGATGCAGAGCACGATATATTCTACTTCCCCGACACAGAGGAGGGATGTGTCTACACAGTAAAGCCCTGGAACGTGTTGAAGAAAGAAAACGGCGTCTGGATTTCGAGTCCTGTCATTACCGAGGACGGCGTCCAGTACACAGAATTTACGCCTTGTGAGAGCAACGGCGATGGTACTTACAATGTCATGCTGCGCGAAGGCCGTAATATTATCCGCCTTGTTAGTGCGGCCAAACGGTCGACTTATCAGGTGATCACGGCTCATGCCTGCAACGTCGACATGTTCAACCTTACAAATCCCACTCAAAGTTACAAGCCGGGTGATGAGGTTGAGGTACGCTTCTCAGGACTCCGTCACCCGTCAAACAAACTCGCCGGAAT
>CAJJQT010000129.1 GCA_905193995.1 uncultured Porphyromonadaceae bacterium
CTACGCCAATGTCAACGGCGTGTGGAACGTCCGCGCCATGAACATGGTGTCGTTCCCCTTCCGGAACAAGCACTGGACGTTCAACAACCACGCCATGCTTTACTTCTCCAACGCCGTGGGCTTCACTGACGGCGAACGCAACCGGTCGCAGTCGTTCCAGCTTGACCTGCGCCCCGGGCTCGCCTTCCGGCCGGACGACTTCGAGGCCGAGCTGCGCCCCCGCTATACACTGCAGACGGTCCACAACACCGTGCAGGAGTCGGGTAACCGCACGGTCCATTCCTACGGTGGCAACCTGTACCTTTCGTACAGCACCCCGGTGGGCATCGTCCTCAACTCGGACCTGAGCTTTACCGCCACACGCGGCTATGCCACCGGCTTCGACGAAAACCGCTGGCAGTGGGACGCCTCCATAGCCTATGAGATGCTGCGCGACCGGTCGCTGACGCTGTCGCTCAAAGCGTACGACATTCTGGGCCAGCAGAGCAACATACGGCGTACCACGAACGCCAACTACATCGACGATGTGCGCACCAATTCGCTCGGCCGCTACGTCATGGTGACGCTGAGCTATAAGTTCAATACGTTCGGCAAGGGCAACATGCCGCAGGACCGCAATGAATACCGCTTCGGCCCGGGCGGCCCTCCGCCCGGAGGCCGGCCACCCGGAGGGCGCCCGCCCGGCGGACGGCCACCGTTCTGACACTGACATACAACCCAAACGGCGGCGCGCCTATGGTTCACTGAAAATGCCGCCGCAATAGATAAAAATTTTTCATAAGTTGATTTGTGTGATAGGGTCGGTCTTCGTGAGAAGCCCGGCCCTTTTTTCAATTCAAAATTTATAATTAAAAATTACGAAATAATAACGAGAGTCCTACATAAGAGATAGCAGACTCTATGATGTGCGCGCAACTTCTGGCGCAGGCTGGAAAGCCTGCTCTCCTGGCATCCACGGTGCGAAATTTTCGGGCATTCGATTTTTTAATATCTATTATATGTTGTGGATTGGGAATTAACGCGGAGAATTTGTTGTATTGATGTAGTTGCCAGGCGGGAAACCGCCCCGACGGCTGCATATCTCTCTGCCTTTGTGTCGAGTAGTGATACTGGGCGCAGGGGTTCTCATAAATAAATAGTTGAAACGTCGGGCGACGTTTCCGGCGCGCGTCGGGAACGTCGCTTTGCGATAATCATTCTCCACGGAGGGCGGCGGCGACGGCGGCGGTGTAGGCGTCGAGAGTGCGCGCCTTGAGGATGCGGCGGCAGGCACGGCGGCCGACCGCCGGTTCGAGGTATTCCCAGAACGGCCGCAGGCCTGCGAGAAGCTGTGCCGGGCCGCAAAGGCGCGCGGCAAGACGCTCGCTGTAGCGCCTGTGCAGATCACCCAAAGCGGAGAGGCGGTCGGCTGTCCCCCACTCTGCTCCTGTGCGCCATTCGGCGGCGATCCATGGTGCGGCAAGTAGTCCGCGCCCTATCATCACGCCCAACAGATCGGGAAATGCAGCGAGCAGACGGCGGATGTCGGCAGCAGAGCGGATGTCGCCGTTGTAGATGACGGGATGACCGAGCCGCGGGGCAAGACGCCCGAAGGCGTCAAGGTCGACTTCGCCGCCGTACTGCTGGCGGGCGGTGCGCGGATGCACCGTGACGTGCCGCAACGGCATGTCACGAAGCACGGAGACAAGCGCGAGGCTTTCGTCGGGGGACTCGACGCCGAGGCGCATCTTCACAGAGTATTCCACATCCGTGTCGGCGGCGATGCGTGGAGCTATGGCGGCGAGCACATCGGGACGCCGCAGCAGGCCGCTCCCGCGGCCACGGCGCACCTGCGGCGCGAAGGGGCAGCCGAGATTCAGGTCGATACGGCGCGCCCCCATGTCGCGCAGATGTCCGGCGAGCAGGTCGAACTCGCCGACGGAGCCGAAGATGATCTGCGGCACGGTCGGCACAGGCGCTTTCAAGGCTGCGGCAGCATCGCGCAGGCCGCGGGAGTCGGGACGGCCGCCGTCGACGCGCAGAAAAGGCGTGTAGAAGCAGCCGACGGCCTCGTCGCCGAAGACTTCTGCGTAGGCGGCGCGGTATTCGGGCCCCGTATAGCCCTGCAACGGCGCGAAGTGTATGTCGAACTCAGCGTGACGCATGACTTTGCAAAGTTACGCAATCCGGGCCAAACTTAGCGCAAGGCTGCCGTGTTATAATATGCAGGACTAAACTTTTTCAAAATCATGCAGGAAACTCCGACTCAAAAACCCGACTCCGGCCTGTCAGTGCGAGACATGGTCATCGGCAACGGGTGCATACTGCTGGCCACGATATTCTTCGGCGTCAACATACCCATAGTAAAGGAACTCGTGCCGCACTGGATGTCGGCCGACGCCGTGACGGCGGTGCGACTCATAGGCGGCTGCGCGCTGATGTGGCTGGCGTCGCTGTTCATCCGGACTGAGCCGATCGAAGGCGGCGACTGGACGCGTCTGTTCTTCGGCGGGGCGGTAGGGCTGTTCTCGTTCATGTATCTGTTCAATCTGTCGCTGCGCTACGCCGACCCGATCGACGTGTCGATCATCATGACGCTTCCACCGGTGTTCGTGGTGCTGTACCACATCATATTCCAGCGCGCGCGGCCCGCGCTGCTTGAATATATCGGCATAGCGGCGTCATTTGCCGGCGCGGTACTCGTCATCCTGTGCGGGC
Organism: uncultured Porphyromonadaceae bacterium; assembly: GCA_905193995.1. Classification (GTDB taxonomy): domain Bacteria; phylum Bacteroidota; class Bacteroidia; order Bacteroidales; family Muribaculaceae; genus CAG-873. The sequence goes on from CAJJQT010000129.1 coordinate 2,698, forward strand.
ACGACAATGCTGGATCGCACAACCTGCTGGGAGAGCTGCTTGCGCTGGCGTCGACGATATGCTATGCGTTCTATCTTGTGGTGATGGAAGAACCGAGCAAAAAGTACCGTCCGCTGTCGACACTGCGCTGGGTATTCCTGTTCGCGGCTCTTCCGGCGCTGCTGCTGTTGCCGCAACTGATTCACTCGCATCTGATCCAGGGACATGCCGGCACACTGCCGTGGGTGTGGATCGGATTCATACTGCTGTGCCCGACATTTCTGTCGTACTTTCTGATCGCGCCTGCCGACAGGCTGATCGGCAGCGAGCTCGTGTCGATATACCAGTATCTGGTGCCGGTGGTGGCCGCCGTCGCTTCGGTCATCATGGGCATAGCGCGCATCATTCCCGTTCAGATTGCCGCCATGGCCGTGATCATTGGCGGAATGGTAGCCACCAATATAGGCAAGCGCCGCCGCAAGCAAAGCCTGCAGCGGCGCCCTCAGTAGTAGGGTAATTTCTTTTATCGGATGAAGAACATACCGAGCTCGCTGTTGGAGGCGAGTTCGATAAGTGTGTCGTAGACGGGGCTTACGAGGCCGAGGAATATGATGCCAGCGACGGCGATCCACATGCCCAGGCGCTCGCTGCACGACGAGCGGAAGGGTCCGACGACACATTCCTCCTCGCTGATGAACATTGCCTTGACGACGAGCAGATAGTAGTAGAGCGACACGATGGTGTTGATCAACGCTATCAGCACGAGGACGTAGATGGCTGCACTCGCGCCCTGCAGAGCTCCGGTGAAGATGAAGAACTTGGAGAAGAAGCCTGCGAACGGCGGGATACCGGCGAGCGAGAACATGGCCAGCATCATGGTGAAGGCCAGACGCGGATTGGTGCGGTAGAGGCCGCGGTAGTCGTCCATCGACACCTTGCCGGTGGCATTCTCGATCGCGCCGATGACGCCGAATGCGCCGAGGTTGGAGAAGATGTAGACCAGGATGTAGAACATCATGGCGGCGACGCCGAGGGTATTGTAGGCGATGATGCCGAGCATGATGTAGCCGGCCTGGGAGATCGACGAGAAGGCCAGGAAGCGCTTCATGTTGCGCTGACGGATGGCGAAGAGGTTACCGACGGTGATCGTGAGAATGATCAGCGCGTAGAGCATCCACTCCCAGACACGACTGTAGAACGAGCCGAACACCTGGCAGAGAACGACCATGAACGCAAAGGCGGCAGCGCCCTTGGATATTACCGACAGATACGAGGTGACCGAGGTCGGAGCACCCTGGTATACGTCGGCGGTCCAGAGGTGAAACGGCACAAGCGAGAGCTTGAAGCCGATGCCTGCGATGACGAATGCCAGCGCCATGACGAGCAGCATTGAGTTGTGGCCGAACAGGGCCAGATAGATCTTGTCGAAGTAGAGCGAGCCCGAGAGGCCGTAGACGAACGAGAGGCCCATCATGAACACAGCCGACGAGAAGACGGCGGTGAGCATGTACTTGACGGCCGCTTCGTGGCTTTCGTAGCGGTTCTTGTCGAAGGCAACCATAGCAGCCAGCGGCAGCGAGGCGCATTCAAGACCGATGACGAACACCAGGAAGTGACGGGCCGACACCATCAGATACATGCCGAAGAGCGTCACCATGAGCAGTTCGTAGAACTCGCCGCGGCGCATGGTCATCTGCTCGCTGTTGGCCCACTTGACCGACTGTATCAGCACGATGACCATACCGATGTTGAGAATATTCTTGATACCGGCCACTACGGGCGATGTCTCGTACATGCCGGCGAAGGCGGTGGTGTCGGCGGTGACGCCCAGGCAGCAGCCCAGGCAGCCGCAGACGGTGGCGGCGAGCATGAGCACCGCGGTGAACGCGGGGAGCCCCTTCTGCGCCTTGCGCGGCATGAACAAGTCGTAAAGGAACACCAGCAGGAAGATAACCAGCACGGCCAGTTCCTGTTTCATTGCTAAAAACTGTGAGTAATCCATTGTTTGACTTTCTTATTTATTTCATGCCCAGCACGGCGAAGATGTCCGGCGAGAAGGTGAAGTTGATCAGTTTATTGAAGAAGTTGGGGAAGCAGCCGATGGCGGCGACGCAGACGATGAGCGTCACGGTCGAGAGGCGTTCCCACCAGGTAGCGTCGGTAAGGCTGCGGTGATGGTCGTCCTGGACGGGACCGAAGAGCAGCTTGCCGACAACGCGCAGGATATATACCGCGGTGATTACGATCGAGCAGCATGCGATGAGCGTGAAGACGAGTCGGAGCGAACCGGCGCCGGCGAGGTAGTCGGCCATACCGGCCTTGAACGAACCGACGAATACGGTCATCTCGGCCACGAATCCGCTTAATCCCGGTAAACCTAAAGAGGCTAAGCCGGCAATAACGTAACAGCAGCCCAAGAAGGGAATAATTTTCATCAATCCGCCCATTTCCCGGATATCCCGCGTGTGCGTGCGTCCGTATATCATGCCGATGAGGGCGAAAAAGAGAGCCGTCATCAAACCGTGGGAGAGCATCTGGAGTACAGCTCCGGTCATGGCAGTCTGGTTCAGCATCAGAATGGCGAACAATACTAATCCGCAATGGCTTACGGAAGAGTAGGCATTGATGTATTTCAAATCGGTTTGTACGATGGCCGAATAGGCCCCGTATACTACGCTGATACCCGTCAGGATGATAAATATCCAAGATAGTTCCTTGGCGGCTTCGGGCATCAGGTAGATGGCTACCCGGAAACAACCGTAGCCTCCTAACTTCATCAATACTCCCGCGTGTAGCATGGAAACGGCCGTCGGGGCGGATGCGTGTCCGTCGGGAGACCAGGTATGAAACGGAAACAAGGCCCCCAAAACACCGAAACCGACGAATGTCAAAGGAAAGAACCAATGTTGGGCTTCTACCGGGATATGGGTTCGGGCGATCCGGAGCAGGTTCATGGTCAACTGTCCCCCGTCGGTTGCCGAATGGAAATAGATACCCAAGATTCCTACCAATAATAAGGCCGAGCCTCCCATCAGCATGAGGGTTAATTTCATGGCTGCGTACTCTTTCTTTCCGCTACCCCATACCCCGATCAGCAGATACATGGGAATCAGGGCGATCTCGTAAAACATAAACATGGTGAACAGATCTACGGAGATAAAGAAACCGAATACGCCGACGGCGAGCAAACAGAACCACATGAAGTATTCT
>CAJJQT010000130.1 GCA_905193995.1 uncultured Porphyromonadaceae bacterium
GGACTTGACCCAGTTATTCGGGAAGATTTTTATATCGGGCGCGATCTGAGCGCCTGATACCGGAAATAAGTTTGGCCTCCTCGATGATAAGCTCTCCCCAAACAGTGAAGGCGTTATCAAAGCCTTTGAAGTTTTCGGGATTCTTCCAAAGGACGGCCGCAAGAAGGCCCAACTGCCGATCGAGCGCCTGCAATTTCGCGTTAGCCGCGATCAGGTGATCTCGTCGGAGTTGAGCCTCATGCTGATTGATCGGGAAAATGCTATTTGCCATCGTAACCTCGTCGTAGACGGCGCTCGCATGGTCCATGATCTTCTGCGTCAAATAGAAGGTATACCTTTTAGGCACCTTGAGGCACTGCTCAAGGGTATGGACCTGCAGCTTTCTCGCGGTCTCAACGAACTGAGCAGAGCTGGCGCCGCGTTTGGACTTGTAGACTGACATAAGCATTTTCCTTTCCGCGGCCCTTACGGGCCGCAGATATTTGTAGATTACAGATTAAACACAGAAGCCGAAGGCCACGCCATACGAGCCGTAGGCGTTGACGAGGCTGGCGTTGCCGTTGCTGCTGACAAGACAGAAGCTGGTAGCGGAGTTCGCAAAAGGAGAACGCTCCCACCAGGTGTAAGCAGACCCGCTTACATTCTTAACCTTGCTGTTGCCGGCTTTGTAGTACGCATATTGCGTGCCCTCACCGGAAACCGAGTAAGAGGTAGAACCGAAAATCTCAACCTCAGATAGGAGGAAGAGCTTATCGGCGGTCGTCTTGATCGTTGTACTCTGGCTGCCGGCCGAGGAGAGCTTATTGACCTGCTTAACGGCGTTTTGCCAGGCACTCGTGAGCTGACTGAGATAGGTCGCCATGTTGCTCTTACGCATGGCGCAGTTTTCCCAACCGCCGCTATTCGTGTTAGAGCTATTCATTTGCGCCTTACCTGCCAAGCAGTCAGCCATCTGCAAGGTCATACCGGCCTTGCCGGTCGCGGTCGCGGAACCGTACGCAGTGGAGGTCGTCAGGGTATCGTGGTTGAAGCCCATGATCTTAAAGGCGTACGAGGTACCATTGATCGCGATATTGATCGAGTCGCCAACGCTGATTTTGTAGTGGCTCGCGCCGTCGTCGATATAGACCGTGCTTGTCGTGTTCGTGATCGCGCTGTTCCGAGAGATCGCCTCAGCATAGAGACTCATCTTCTCGGCGGTCAGGCTCGAAATGCCGGTCGTATAGTTGACGCCAGACTTGGCGCTCGTGCTCGCAGTCGGCTTATAGGACAGGGTCACACTCGCGCTCTGGCCGCTGGTCGTGATCGAAACAGCCTGCTGAGCGGTGTCCGTGCCATTCGTGCTCTTGACGGTCCAGGTGCCGGCGCTCGGGACGGTAAACGTATAGCTACCGGTCGTATTCGGCGCGGTGAGCGTGGTCGTGCCATTCGAGCAAGTACAGGTCGAGCCCGAGGGGTACGTGACCGCGATTGTTGCGGCGAAGTAGGTCAGCGTGACGGTGTACTGCTTGACCTCCGTGACGGAGACGCTCGTGGTAGCCGTCTGGCCGTTCAGCGTAGCGGTGATATTCCACACGCCATAGGATGGAATCTGGAAGGTCCATTTTCCGCTTACCTCTGTTCCCACGAGAGAGGTCTCACCATCCGTGGCGGTCACCGTGGAGCCTGTGGGGGCAGCCACGACGATTGCGGGATAGAAGCCGCCGCTGCTCTGCGCGACCGGATTCAGGAGCTCATACTGCGCGCCGTTGTACTGGAAGAGATAGACGTAGCTGGCCTTGAGAAGTCCAGCCGCGACGGCCTCGCCCTTGTAGTAGATCGACTTTGCGCCAGTGCTGTTGACGTTCAGCGTGGGCGCGGTCGCAGTGTTGTCGTAGGAGAACTTCACGCCCACGATCGCGCCGGTGACGAGCGTAAAGCCCGAGAGCGTTACGGCCTTCGCCTTCGTTGCCGCGGCGGTCGAGCAAGCGCCGTAGCCACGGCCCAGCTTGGCAGCGGCCGAGAGTACGGCCTCAGCCTGCGCGAGACCGCCCGTGCCGGTGAAGACAGGGAGATTCGCGGCCGAGCCGAGCTTGCCGTCACTCGTCAGGTTGCCGTGCTTGTGGGACGTAGCTGCAGCGCCTACCTGAGCCGCAGTCACGCCATGCGGATTCTGCTTGTTCGCGGCGTGCTCGTCAATAGCACTCTGGGCGTCATCAGCGGCGCTCTGGGCGTTGTCCGCTGCGGTCTGCGCGTTATCTGCAGCAGTCTGGGCATTGCTTGCGGCCGTACCCGCGGCGTTGGCGGTATTTTGCGCGTCCGAAGCAGCGGTACCGGCTGCGTTGGCGGTACTCTGCGCAGTAGCAGCCGCGCTCTTCGCAGCGGTTGCGTCGCTGACGCCCTGATCGGCCTGCTTTTTCACCTCCTGGATATTCTTCTGCAGGGCGTCAAAGTCCTTGTTGGTGAAGTTGCGGGCGATCGTGGTACCGGAAGGCCAAGCTTTCGCCGTACCCTCTACGCCGCGCGTACAACCGGAAAGAGAGTCCGTCGTCTTCGCGGTGTAGAGAATCGTTTCGCCGTCTTCGTCCGTGCCGATCGTTGCGAGGTTCGGGGCGTCGGGGAAGGCGGAAATATCGGTAACGGGAATCATGGTGTCGCCTGCACCGATACCGTCGGCGAGAGCGACCTGCGGAGAGAAGGGAATGCCCTTATACATAGTCTCCAAAGTGTTTTACCTCCTGAGAGTTAAACTGTTGCGTCGCCCCTGGACTGCACGAAGCCCTGGACGAACATGTCAATACTGACGTAGGCAAGATCATTCGGCCGAACCTCGATCGAGAGCCAGGAACCACGCGGAATCAGCTTGGAGCTGGTGTCCACGAGATATTGCGTCAGGTCGAGTTCGGTGTCAGTCGAGACGATCGTCGTCTTTTTCTTGCCGTTAACGTAGAGGTCGAACTGTTTCGGGCTGCCATAGAAGTAGATGCCAGGTGTGATGTCGTGCTCATGCGCGGGAATCGTGATATTATGGCTATGCCCAGGAATCGTGACGTTGTGAGAATGACTTGGAATGCGAACGCTGTGCGAGTGATCGTTGATCTTATGCGTATGCGCGGGATGGACATGCGCACCAGACCATACAAAGGTCTCATAGCCATCAATGGTTTTGCCGTCACTGGTCGTCGCGAGCCGTGCGCCGCGAGAAAGACCATGATTATGCACGGCCTGCCCACTTGTTTGGCTCGGCAAGACGTTTGAGGACTCGAGCGTCGTCGCGCCAGACGTCTGGCCGCCACCCGAAGAGGTGGTCGAGGTAGAGCCGCCGCCCGAGGTGCTTGAATAAGTCTTTTGCGAAGCAGTCGTCGAGGAGACAACCTTAGACTCGGCTGCCTTCGTCGCCTTGGAGTAGGCGCGGAAGCTGCCGACGCGGACCTTCGCGACGATCTTATTGACGATTCGCATATCCTCGGGAAGGTAGAAGTCCATGACCGCGCCGTTCTGCGAGTCGCAGTTAGCTTGGAGCGACTGAGAGTAAAGCTGCGTTGCGCCCTGGGCGTACGCCTGCTCGATTCGCTGCCGGTCGGCCATATCTGCGACGCTGGATGCAATATCGGTACTCTTGTTCGCGACAATGATCTTGCTGCTCGGCACGTCGTCATATTTATAGGTGAGCTCGGTAACGTAGGTGTCGACCTGCGTACCGAGCTCGGTCTGCAAAATACGAACGCGCTTACCGATTTGCGCGACATTGTAGTCGGACTCGTCGAGCTCGGCGAAGCTGATCTCGAATTGCTGCAAAGGGTCCTGCAATTCATTCAGCATGACTTGCGCTGCAGAGAGAAGGCTTGCTGGGTCCTCATACCGGCGGTCAATCCAGATTCGCTCAATGAGACCATACTTGTCGATATACTCCTGCGGGCTCTGAATGTACTCGCAGCCGTTATTGACGCTCTTGATCGTGAGCTGGTTGACGCCTTCGCCGTAGCCCAGGGGGTAGAGCCTGGTACAAATCTGCTGCGGGTCGCTGCCCGAGCCATACGAGAGCATGTTCCAGCCTGAGCGCACGTAGAGCTGCGGCTTTTGCCCGAGACCGATCGACTTGAGGGAGAGCCGCCACGGGTAGACGCTTGTGTCGGTTACCCACATGTAGTCGGAGAGCGGCGTTGCGATCGAGAACAGGGCCGAGAGCAAGGTCTCCTGCGTCCAGCCATATTCAAATTGCCGAACGAAGTCACACTCATAGAGGACCCAGTTTTGCACGCGCTGCCGATTCAGTACATAGCGAATACAGTCAGCCGTGTAGGTCCCGCGGTTGCCTACGACGGGATACCCGAAGAGCACGTTGTCGATCAAGGTCGCGAGAACGTGCTCGCATTGATAGGTCAAAAGACCGGTTTCGGTGATCTCCGCGTCAACCGGCATAATGCGATAGAGCTCGCCGCCGTTGTAGCGGACATAGTTGAAGGGCTGGCAATACTCATTCTTCGCGTCATTGTACGGAAGCGAAAAAGTGAGGTACCAAAGACTATTGATCTTGCGCTCTTCCTCTACGCCGCTCGCGTTCTCGGCGATCGCGATACGCTTGCGGCTTTTATCAAAAATCTCAAGCATATCACAAGTACCTCTCTGTATAAATCAGATTGCCAGATAAGCCATTGCCGATCGCGCTCTCAATATCAAGGTAGAGAAGATCGCGCGAGATCATAAGCCAGTCACCAGACTGCTTATCGAGAACGTTCTCGCCATTCAGCAGGACTCGGAAGGTGTCGCTGTCAATACGCAATTCGCCACCAGGCGGAATCGTGACAGTGACAGAGACCTGCTCCGTGGACTGCGTGCCCGCACCAGAGACCGAGCCGAGCACTTCATAGAGCAACGGGTCGATCAAAATATCCTTAACCACGCTCGCCAGTGAAGTAAGCGCATCGGCATAGGCCTCATGCCAGAGAATATCAGCGCTCGCGTACGAGCTCGCCCCAAGATTTTCAGCAAGCACGTTGACGATCATGGAGTTCTGCGCGCCGTCAGACATGGCTTGCAAGGTGTCCCCCAGTAAGCCCTTCACGATGATATTCGCCCGCATAAGCGCGGCGCTGTTCATTGCCGCATACGACTCGAAGGCCGAAGCAATGCCGATCGCGCCGCGCGCAGTACCGCGGAGGATGTCATTGAAGAAGGCGGTCGTCTCGATCGGAATAGCTACGCCGGCAACAGATTCCAGGTTTTCAGCGAGAAGCAGCTCAATGTGAATTGTGTTGTCCTGACTTCCCAGCGAAAACCTGGATAAATTGAAGCGGTCAAAGCTAAACATATTAGTTCAATCCCACCTTCAACGCGCCGACGTCAATCGTCGGCATATAGCCCTTCTTGATCGTGATTGCCTCGGTAAGCTCCTGCAAATACACAGGCTCACCTCCCGTTGCCGCAGAATAGATCGCCGAATAGGTCCAGACGCCCCACGGAGTCGAGGGACGATTGAAGGACACGGCGAGCGAGTTCTGCACGAGCATCTGGCCGCTCGCCTGTTCGCTCGGTGCCGAGAACGTCAGCGCAACGCGGGCATAGTTATCGCCGGCAAGCTCGGAGCCGGTCTCCTCGGGAGAGCCATTCCAGAGAGAAAAATGCGCGGAGATGCCGAGGATAGACGTGCCGCGGAAGAGATTCAGGAGCTTTGTCTTGAAGGCGTTCGACATGTTGCCGGTCAGGTAGAAGAGCACGTCGCCAGCCAGGAAGACAGGCGGCTCATTCGCGCCGATAACCAGACTTTCGGTCAGCTCGCTGCGGGCGAGCATATTGCCGCCGACCAGAGAATCCATGATCGCAATGTGCGTCACGGTGCCCGCGGGGTCAGCCGGTGCCGCGAAGGTAATG
>CAJJQT010000131.1 GCA_905193995.1 uncultured Porphyromonadaceae bacterium
TACCAGATCCCCGCGCTTGAGGAAGGCCGCACTTACTACTGGCGCGTACGCACCCATGGCGTCAATTCGGCTGCAGGAGTGTCCGAAATCAGGTCATTCATAGCCTCGCGGATAGCCGTCACAGGCCCGACCGGGCGCGAAGAGAGCGTCACTCCGCAAATCACATGGACACCTGCCTACGAAGGCGCGCTCTACCGCGTCGAGGTCTCGCGCAACAGCACCTTCTCCCAGATCGACTTCGCTAAAGAAGTATCCGAGCCTACCGTAACAGTAGATGAAGGCCGTCTGCTCTCGGGCTTCCACTACTACTACCGCGTGACCGCCTCGCGCGGCGGCCGCAGCTCGCTCAGCAACACAGGCGACTTCTGGACCGCAGACCGCGTGCCCGACCTGCCCCGATATGTCACCCCCGCCGCCGACGGCCAGACTCTCTGCGCCAACCAGACCGTAGAGATCTCACCCGTCAAAGGCGCAAGTTCGATGGCCATACAGATAGCCGCCAATCCTGAATTCTCCGGCCGTCTGTATCAGATCACGCTCAGCGACGGCGAGACGGCCACCCGTCCGCTCAAGGAAATCCGTGTTGCCGGCAAACTGCTTGTTACCGGCGAGACATATTATGTGCGAGCCTGCTCGAAATACTACATCCAGGCCGACCAGAGCCGTGAACAGACAAGCGACTACGTCACCACTTCCTTCGTCTACAGTGATTCTGAAGGCGTCGGTTCAGTAACCGGCGATGAAGGCGAGGTGACAGTAAGCCCCGAAGGTACGGTCAACATGCCTGTCGAAGGCAACACCGTCAGCGTATACCGCGCCGACGGCTCGTGCGTATACACCGTTCACGGAGCACCGGCCTCTGTCGAACTTCCCCAACTCAGCTCCGGCCTGTACATCATCCGAGTGCAAGGCCCGACGCCCGCTACCCTGAAATGGGTGAAATAACCACCGGATAAACTAAAAATACCGATGAAAAAATTACTGATAACCCTTGCAGCTGCCGCGGCAGCAACCCTCGCCATGCCGCACACCGCCCGCGCCGCCGAATTCCGCGAGCACCGCGGCGTCTACATCTCACCCTATGTATCAGACTGGCCCAGCGGCCCGATCAACGCCCAGAATGCCGAAACCTACAAACGCATCCTGCGCAACAATCTCGACCAATACCGCGACGGCGGTGTCAACGTCGTATACTTCGCCGTACGCCCTCTGTGCGACGCGGCCTACAAATCGGCCTACGAACCCTGGTCGTCGACCGTCAGCGGCCGACGCGGCGTCGCACCGCCATTCGACCCGCTGGAATTCCTCATCGAGGAAGCCCACGCACGCGGCATCGAGGTATACACGTGGCTCAACGCATACCGCTACTGCACACGTTACAAACACGGCGAAAGCCCGCTCGACTACGAACTTACGCATCCCGAATGGCTGCTTGTCCAGGACCATGAAACGATACTGAATCCTGCTCTCGAGGAGGTGAAGCAGCGCGTATGCGACGTGGCGGCCGACATCGTCGACCACTACGACATCGACGGCCTGCTGTTCGACGACTACTACTACTCGAATCCGACCCCGATGGAGGTCGACAAGGAGTTCTACGACGCCGCCAAAGCCGCTGATTCGACCATCGGCACCCAGCTCGAATGGCGCGTCTCGAACGTCAACGACATGATCCGCCGGGTTCACGACACAGTCAAGTCGCACAAGGATTGGGTAGTGTTCGGCACCAAGCCCGCAGGTGTGGCATCTCCGCCCCACGTCACCTCCGAATACGGTCTCGACCCGTCGCCCAACATCCGAGAGCATGACTGGCAGTATGAGGCCGTAGCTGCCGATCCGCTGTACTGGTACAAGCACCACCTGACCGACTTCATGGCTCCACAGATCTACTGGTGCGACCTTTTCGACCCGCTGCAGGACTGGTGGGTGATTGCCTCGCGCAAATTCAACCGTCACCTGTACTCGGCCGTGTCGATGTCGAAGTACAGCGAGTTCGGCGCCGCCGAATTCTCCCGCGAGGTCGAGTACGCGCGCGCCGGACAGCCCGACAATGTCAACGGCATGGGATTCTTCCGCATGCAGTTCTACTCCGGCAGCGCGCTCAAATACGAGGGTAAAACCATCTATTTCCCGGAATATATGGGCAAGACGGCCTTCGCCACCCGCGCGCTGACGCCGATCCGCCCCTGGAACAACGTTCTGTCGCCCGCCACGGTCACTAACCTGCGCCGCGAGGGCAACACACTGCGCTGGGACGAAGTAGAAGGCATGCGCTACACCGTCTATGCCTTCGCCGACGGCGAGGAGCGCAAGCCCTACAGCAGCAACCTGCTGCAGTGCCGCTACACCAATTCGTATGACATACCCGCGGACCTGACCGGATACACCTTCGGCGTGGCCGTCTACGACCGCTACGGCAATGAATACTCCATGAGCATCGAGGGTGAGGCAGCCGCGGAGCCCGTCAAGGCCGTTCTCACCTATCCGGACGACAACGTCCTCGCCGCCGACCTCTTCGACTTCACATGGGAAGAAAACGGCCAGAGCAACGTCCTCGAGGTCGCCACTGATGCCGGATTCACCGACTGTGTGGTCAACGTACCTGTATCGGGCAACAGCATCAGCTCGTACATCATCTTCGACATGCAGGAAGGTATGAAATACTACTGGCGCGTACGCACATCGGCCGTCAACGCCCCAGTGGCTTACTCCGAGACACGCTCATTCACCGCATCGCGGGTGGCCGTAACCGCGCCGACCGGCAAAGACGAGTCTGACGCACCTGCCGTGGCATGGACGCCTGCCTACGCAGGCTCGACCTACCTGCTGGAGATAGCGAAGGACCGCACGTTCAACCAGAAAGTTTACTCGGCTGAATGCTCCGAGCCCACTCATCAGATTCCCTCAGGCAAGCTCATGACAGGTTTCCGCTACTACTGCCGCGTGACAGCCATGCGCGACGGCCGCAGTTCGGTCAGCGACCCGGTAGAGTTCTGGACCGCCGACCGCGTACCCTCCGTGCCCGTCTTCGTCAATCCCACCGCCGACGGGCAGGTAATCCACGCCAACGAATGCATCGAAGTCGAACCGATCGACGGCGTAAGCTCCATAAGGTTGCAGATTTCAGCCAATGCCGAGTTCTCGGGACGCCTTTACAACCTGACGATGCGTGACGGTGAATTTGAGTCGAAGCCTCTGTCAGAAATCCGCGTGGCCGGCAAGGATCTCGTATCGGGCCAGACTTATTACGCCCGCATCCGCGCCAACTACTTCACGCAGGACAATCTGTCGACCGAGAAAAGCACCGACTACAATGTCAAGTCGTTCGTTTACGACTCGACAAACGGCATCGGCTCGGTAACTGACGAGTCAGCCAAGGCATACGTGACCGCCGGCGGCCTTGTCGTGATGCCAGTCATAGGCAATGATGTAGAAATCTACCGCGCCGACGGAACCCTCGTCTATGTCGACCGCAGCGGGCTTGCATCCGTTCAGCTGCCGGAGCTGGCCGCTGGCATTTACATGATCCGCATCGCGGGCCCGTCAGCCACCACACTCAAGTGGGTAAGACAATAATTTGCCAAAAACCTGAAAAGAGCCGGAGGCGTTGGTCTCCGGCTCTTTTTTTGACGGATTTCCGTGAATTAATAGTAAAATGGCACTTTTACACTACAATTTGTTGCACGGATGAAATATTTGACCTACATTTGCAGGCGAAGGTTTGACGGCGCCATCGCCGACTCCTCAGGCGAAACTAACCCTAATATTAATCAAAAACCGATTAAACCAATGAAAAAGGTATTCTTAGCACTTGGCGTGGCATGCATGATCGGCCTCGCATCCTGCAACAGCACTGACAGCAAGATCGACAAGCTCGGCAAACTCATGGATGAAATGACCGAGCTGACACAGAAAGCACAGGAAGGTGACCTCGACGCAGCCGAAGAACTCGTCAAAGTAGGCAAGGAAGCAAAGGCTGTCGCTGAAGATCTTTCCAAGGAAGACCTCACCGACGAACAGAAGGCACGCCTTGCCAAAATGATGTTCGGAATAGGCAAATAACCCGATATCTGCAAACTCATATGCGGCCCGGAGTTTCGATTCCGGGCCGTTCGCGTTTTTGAGTGTAATACCGCGCCAATCTAAAACACAGACGGCCGCCCTATCCATAAATGATAGGGCGGCCGCCGGTTGATTATCGCCTAAGCTTAGTCGGCGAACTTAGCTTTGAGGAATTCGCGGTTGAGGCGCGCAATATTGCTCAGAGGAATCGACTTGGGGCACTCGGCGGCGCAGGCACCGGTGTTGGTGCAGTTGCCGAAGCCGAGCTCGTCCATCTTCTTGACCATGGCGCGGGCACGGCGCTTGCGCTCTACCTGACCCTGGGGCAGAAGAGCGAACTGGCTTACCTTGGCCGATACGAAAAGCATAGCCGAGCCGTTCTTGCAGGCAGCGACGCATGCGCCGCAGCCGATGCAGGTAGCTGAATCCATGGCTACGTCGGCAACCTCCTTCGAAATCGGAGTAGCGTTGGCGTCGGGTGCGCCGCCGCAGTTGAACGACACATAGCCGCCGGCCTGCTGGATCTTGTCGAAAGCAGCGCGGTCGACCATCAGGTCGCGGATCACGGGGAAAGCAGCGGAGCGCCAGGGCTCGATGGTGATGGTGTCGCCGTCGTTGAACTTGCGCATGTGGAGCTGGCAGGTGGTGATGCCCTGCACCGGACCGTGTGGATGACCGTTGATGTAGAGCGAGCACATGCCGCAGATGCCTTCGCGGCAGTCGCTGTCGAATACTACGGGCTCTTCGTCCTGCTCGATCAGGCGCTGGTTGAGCATGTCGAGCATTTCAAGAAACGAGCTGCCGGTCGACACATTGTCGAGGTGATAGTTGACGAACGCGCCTTTCTCTTTGGGACCACGTTGACGCCAAATTTTCAGATTTACGCTGATAGTATGTTCCATTTTAACTTATTCTTTGGCTCCCGCCGGAGCGGGACGCGTGGTTATTCTTACGACTTGTAGTTGCGGGTTTGAACCTGGATGGCCTCGTACTTGAGCGGCTCCTTGATCAGGATTGGCTTCTCGTTGTCGCCGGTGTACTTCCAGCAGCTTACGTACATGTACTTGTCGTCGCGGCGGGCTGCCTCGCCGTCGGGCGTCTGGTATTCTTCGCGGAAGTGTGCGCCGCACGATTCGTTGCGGTTGAGTGCGTCGATTGCCATCATGCGGGCGATCACCAGGAAATCTTCCAGGCGGAGAGCCTTCTCGAGCTCGGTGTTGAGGTCGTCGGCTCGGCCCACGATGCGCAGATCCGAGTAGAATTCCTTGCGTACTTCCTCGATCTCGTCGATAGCTTTGACAAGACCCTGGAGGGTGCGGCCCATGCCGACGAGATTCCACATCACGTGGCCGAGTTTCTTATGGATCTCGTCGGGCGACTTGGTGCCCTTGATGTCCATAAGCTTCTGTATGCGCTCGCGCACGCCCTTTTCGGCAACGTCGAACTCGGGAGTGTCGGTGGAGAAACGCGGCACCTTGATCTGGTCGCTCAGATAGTTCTGCATCGTGTAGGGGAGCACGAAGTAACCGTCGGCGAGACCCTGCATCAGCGCCGAAGCGCCGAGGCGGTTGGCGCCGTGGTCCGAGAAGTTGCATTCGCCGATGGCGAAGAGGCCCTTGATCGAGGTCTGCAGCTCGTAGTCGACCCAGATGCCGCCCATCGTGTAGTGCGATGCGGGGAAGATCATCATAGGCGTCTCATAGGGATTGTCGTC
>CAJJQT010000132.1 GCA_905193995.1 uncultured Porphyromonadaceae bacterium
GATTCTACTCAGCATGGTAGTTTTACGTTTAGTTATATAATGTATAACGAATTTCCGTCGTTATGGTTGTGCACTCTTCTTCTGCGGCTCCGACGCTTTGAGCAGCCGTTTCACTGCATCGGTGAACGGCACCGGTCCGTAGCCTGTGAATTCGACCTTGACAGGCAGATAGAACGTGTGGGCGCGCAGTTCGGGAGGGAAGTAAGGATTGGCGGCCATGCGGACGGCATCTTTCTCTGTGGTTATCATCACTTTGTTCGCGCCTTTCATAGTGCGGAAGCGTTCGAGCAGCAATTCCATGTCGCGCCGCGAGTAATTATGGTGGTCGGCGAAGATATTCACCCTGACGCGCGGCAGGAAGCTCTTCAGATATCTGATGAAAGGACGCGGATTACCGATACCGGCTACTGCCAGGATCGAATCGGCCGATGTCATCCATTCGATGCATGGTACCGAGGTCACCTGATCGGGGAAAAGAGGCATAAAAGCCTGATAGGCATACCGCGAGAAGAAAAGCTGCTGATACGGGAACAGTTTGAGGTCGCGCATGAACACGCGGTAATCTATATCCTTCATCGTCTCGGGGCATTTCGACACCACAACCATATCGGCGCGGTCGACACCCCTGATAGACTCACGCAGGCGCCCGTACGGCAACAGCTTGTCGCGGAAGACCGGATGGTTGCACTCCGTTACAAGTATTGATACGGTCGGATTCACGTATCGGTGCTGGAATGCGTCGTCGAGAATCACCAGGTTGACGTCCGGCACCAGGCGAAGGACCTCGCGGATAGCCTTTACGCGGTCTTCGCCCACAGCCACTGTCACCCTGCCGTCGAACTTGCGGTAGATCTGATACGATTCGTCGCCGATATCCGACGGCTTCGAATACGGCGTGGCAAGCACGAAACCCTTTGTAGCCCGCTTATAGCCGCGCGACACCACTGCGATGTTATAGTTCAGTCGGAGCGCCTCGACGAGATATTCCGTGTGGGGTGTCTTGCCCGTGCCGCCTACAGCCAGATTGCCAACGACTATCACCGGCACATCGAACCCATACTGGGGCAGGATATGGAAGTCAAAGAGTCTGTTGCGCACATAGGTGACTGCGCCGTAAATCTTCGAGCACGGCAGCAGCACACATTTGGCAAACAACGAACCCGCAGTCATCCCCTCTTATTTAATCTCGACAGGCGTCATCCGGGCCTGGATCGGATTCATTCTTGAAAGATACTGTACAAACCGCATCATGCGCAGGGCCGATCCGTCCATCGACATACCGCCGTACGACACCGAACCGCGGGCCTCGCGCAGCAATTCCATCATGAAGTCGTCGCCGATCTCGGGATAATACACTACCTTGTCGACGCCTACACCAGATTTGGAGGCAGCGTCGGCAACAGCTTTGCGCAGCCCTGCAAGCTCGTCAACAAGACCGATCTCAAGCGCCTTGCCGCCGACCCAAACACGGCCTTCGGCTATCTGCTTGACAGAGTCCTGCGATATGCCGCGGCCTTCGGCCACGCGTCGCGTGAATGTCTCGTAAATGTCGTTGACGCCCGACTGAAGCGCTGCAAGCTGCTGCTCCGACATATCGCCGTAGATATTCAGCGGCATGGCGTTGGGATTCGATTCCACAGTCGAGAAAGTCAGGCCCAGATGGCCTGTGAGCAGTCCTTTCATGTCAGGTACTATGCCGAAGACACCGATCGAACCGGTCAGCGTGGTGCGGTCCGCATATATGCGGTCTGCACCGCATGAGATATAGTAACCGCCCGAAGCAGCCACATCACCCATCGACACATAAAAGGGTTTGCCGGTGGATTTGAAGTATTCGAGCGCCTCCCAGATCTGCTCCGAGGCAAAGGCACTGCCGCCGCCCGAATTCACGCGAAGCACCAGTCCCTTGACGTGCTCGTCGTCGGCCAGTCGTATTATTTCCGGCGTCATGACGTCGCCTGCGATGCCGCCCTCGCCTGTATCGACAATGTCACCCACAGCGAAAAGCACGGCCAGGTGATCCTTCTCTGGATCAGCGGTCTTACGGGTACTGAGATAGTCGGCTGCGGTGATGAGCGGCAGCTCCTCGTCGCGGTCGATACCAATTTTCTCGCGCAACACATTCTCGGCCTTACGGCGGTAGTCAAGTGCCGTGACGGCACCGGCCTCGAGAGCGCGTCCCGCGGGCCAGCAGCTGATTATAGAGTCGGCCCAGGCGGTGACATCGGACAGTTTCAGGCCGCGGTTGGCCGCGATGTCAGCCGACATCACCGACCATAGCGTGTCGACCATGGCCTGCGTCTGCAGACGCGAAGCCGGGCTCATTTCGGTCGCGAAGAACGGCTCCACGGCGCTCTTGTACGTTCCTACCCGAACTATGTGCATCTTTATGCCCAGCTTGTCGAGCAGGCCGGTAAAGAAAATATTCATCGAGGCCACACCGTGCACGTCGACAGAGCCCACCGGGTTGAGATATACGTCATCGGCAGCCGAAGCTATCTGATAGGCCGGCTGCACGTAGTAGTCGCCGTAGGCTACGACCCATTTGCCCGACTTCTTGAAGGCACGCACCGCCTCGAGAAGTTCCTCGCGCGAGCCGCTGCCGAGCTCGGGCAGGCCGCCGTCGATATAAAGACCGCTGATATGCCCGTCGTTGGCCGCCAGCGCTATTGCGTCGAGCATGTCTACAAACGAGTCGCCGCCCGTATCTGCGTCGCTGAGAAGCTGCAGCAGATCGCCCGGCTGATGGCGTTCGGCTATGTCGCCGTCGAGCTTGATGTAGAGTATCGATTTGTCGGTCAGCTTCACCTCGGGCATGTGCGAGGCTACGGCCGACGATATCAGGCATACGATGACCACGACAGCGATCAGGGCCGAGATCCACAGACCTGCTACCGTGCCGAGCATCGAAATAAGAAATTTTTTCAGCATATTGTCTCTTAAGTATATTCCGTGCAAAGGTAGCACATTTAACTTAATTAATCAACAATTATTTCACATTACCTATATTTCGCGTCCGGAAGCGGCGATGCTAAAGCAACGAGTGAAAGTGCGCCTAAATGTCCACGCGACTCGATAGAACCGGTTATTTCCTGCCAATGCGGAAGATGGTGCCTTCGATCAGGGATACGTAGATGTCGCCCGTGGTCGGATCGACGTCGATGCCGTTGACCTCGCTTACACCCAGGGACAGGCTCCACAGAACCTTCTGTGCCAGGGGATCGACCGCGGTGACGATGCCGCGGCGCGAGCCGGCGTACACCACTCCGTCCTGCTCCACTACGACACAGGGTGCGTGCTCGTAGCCGAGACCCATATCGACGGTCCAGAGCTCCTTGAACTCAGGCGCGGTGGCGTCGACTGCCACGAGCTCGCCGTCCATGGTCTTGGCATAGACGCGGCTGTTGTCGGCGCTGCTACCGAGGGCTTCGCGGTACTTGTGGCTGTTGTCGCGCCACAGCTGCCGTCCGGTTGCGCGGTCGATGGCGGTCATATAGCGGTCCGGGGCGACAACGTAGACACGCTCGTCAGTAATGACGGGCACGACGTTGCCGGGGCCGAGCATATTTGCCTTCTTGCCGTTGTTCCACACCCAGCGCAGCTTGCCGTTGCGCAGGTCGAGGCAGCGCAGATTGGTGTCCCAGGCACCGAAGATGAGGTCGTTGCCCTCGACTGCCGGAGCAGCCTGGCAGTAGTTGAAGATCGAGTCATAGCTCCAGCGCAGCTTGCCCGAAGCCGGATCGCGCATTTCGATGCGCTTGTATCCGCCCTGCACCCAGCCGCGGGGTGTCAGCAGGCCGTCGGCCACATAGGGACCTTCAGCCGAAGCATAAGTTTTGTAAGGCTTGCCTGTGGCTGCGTCGACTATAGTCAGACCTGTGGCCGTCGGTATGGCCAGGCGACCCTTGGCCAGCGTGACGGGGCGCGAGAACAGCGATGCGCCGGTCGGCACGGTCCATTTCAGCTTGTGGTCGCGCTTACCCACGGCCTTGGCCTGTCCGAGCGAGTTGCCGAAATACACGTTATCGGCGTCGATGGCGAGGCGGGTGAAGACTGAGGCGCTGTCCGCCCATACCTGTTCTACCTCAAAACCCTCGGGCGACGCCCACTCGCGGGCCACTGTCTCGAGAGGCTTATGGACGGTATTGACAGCCAGGGCGTACTGCGGCCGGCGCGGCTGACCGACCTGTTTGTTGTAGACATTCACCCAGTCCGGGGTGACTTCGACGACGGCGTAGCCGTAGTCGCCGTTCTTCATGTCGAGCGCACGCACCATGCCGCCGGGTATGTCGCCGCCCTGGTAGGTGCGCCAGCGATGGTAGTGGCCGTTGAGATGGGCTACCACAGGGTAGTCCGACAGCAGGTTCACGTATTCGGTATAGTTGTCGAGATCGTCGAGCAGCGGATAGTGGTTGAGCGACAGAACGCGCTTGCCGGGCGTCACACGCTCATCGAGAGTCTTGCGCAACCAGTGCAGGTCCTCCTGCTTGATATGGCCGTCGCCCATCTTCATATACGGTCCGCACGAGATGCCCACGATCACGAGCGAGTCGACTTCGGTGACGAAGCGGTCGTTGCCCCACAGGTCGAAAAATGTCTTAGTGGCGCTCTGGCTCCACGTCAGCTCATGATTGCCGGGCACGACAAACAGCGGATGGCTGATCGAGTCGAGGATACTTTTCACATTGGCCAGCTCCGTATCCGATCCCTCGTTGGTCAGGTCGCCCAGCATTACTACGAGGTCGTAGTCGCCGGCATTGATCTCGCGGACAGCCTCGCGCAACTGTGGTTCGGAGGCGTTGCCCGGTGTGATATGTATATCGCTCAGTATGGCCATTTTCTGCGCGCCTGCGCTCAGTGTCGCGGCCAGCATCGCACCGGCCAGCATGCACTTCCCAATAATTGTGTTCATTCCGTATTTGTTTAGGTCATTGTTTACTGTTATCGTGCAAAGTTACAAATTTTGAGCGGATTTCTCCGATTTTTTTGTAACTTTGCGCTGACAGCATATCGCTAAACCTTTTTAATGATGGAAAACCGCGAATCCATAATAACTCTGATTCAGAGTTCTATACAGAAAAACTGGGAATACCCCGCTCTCTCAGACCTTCACGGCGCCAGCTACCAGTACCGCGATGTCGCGCGAAAGATAGCCAAGCTGCACCTCCTTTTCGAGCATGCCGGTCTAAAGCCGGGCGACAAGATCGCTCTGTGCGGCCGCAACTGCGCTCAGTGGGCAATGGCATTCCTGGCTTCATTTACCTACGGAACTGTTTCGGTGCCGATTCTCCACGAATTCAAGCCCGACAACATCCACAACCTCGTCACACACTCCGACGCAAAGCTCCTCTTTGTCGACACTTCGATATGGGAGAATCTCGAGCCCGACGCAATGCCGGCTCTCAAAGGCGCCCTCAACATAGCCGACTACTCCGTGATACTCTCGCGCTCAAAGCGCCTGACCGAAGCCCGCAACAATCTCAACCGCCTCTTCGGCGAGCGCTATCCCGAGCGGTTCGTACCGTCGGATGCCGTCTATCGCCAGCCTGCCGATGACAATGACATGGCCATCATCAACTACACCTCGGGATCGACGGGTTTCTCGAAAGGCGTAGTGCTGTCGTACCACAATCTGTGGTCGAACGTACGGTTCGCGCTCGACAACATTCCCTATATTAAGCCCGGCGACGGCGCCATCTGCATGCTGCCGCTGGCCCATATGTTCGGCCTGACCATCG
>CAJJQT010000133.1 GCA_905193995.1 uncultured Porphyromonadaceae bacterium
ATGGGAAAGTGTGACTGACTTCCCGACCGACCGCAAATTCAGCGTCGGCACGTACACTCTCGAGGCCTTTTACGGCGACGAGAACACCGAAGGCTTCGAATCGCCTGCCTTCTATGGCAAGTCGCAGGTCATCGTCCGCGAGAATCAGACTACACAGGTGTCGCTGACAGCCTCGGTGGCCAATGCCCTGGTATCGGTCGACTATACTGACGGCTTCAAGGACTATATGACCTCGTGGAGCGCCGAAGTGCACAGCGCCGCCGGAGCCTACATCCACTTCGAGGATACGGAGAGCCGTCCGGCCTACGTGAAGGCTGGCCAGGTCGAGATCAATGTCGAATTCATGAAACCCAACGGCAAGGGGGCCAAGATGACGGCCGCCACGTTCGAAGCCGTGGCCGCCCGTCACTATCACGTGACCGTCGACCTTGAGAACGGCGCCGGCTCCACGAATCTAGTGATTACCTTCGACGACACCCTTGAAGAGGCCGAGCCGATCAAGGTCGATATCAGCGACGAAGTGCTCAACGCTCCCGCTCCCGAAGTCAAGCCCGTCGGATTCACGGCCGGCACGCCGGTAGCTTTCATTCCGGGCCAGGAATTTACGGAAGGGTTCAAGTTCAACGTTGTCGCCCGCGGAGGCATGCAGCAGGTCAAGCTCACTACTCAGTCGGCATCACTGCTCTCGAGCGGCTGGCCGGCCGAGGTCGACCTGATGGCCGCCGACGCCGCCACTCAGGCCAAACTGACAGAGCTGGGTCTCGTGACCCGCGGAATAGTCCGCGACGCCAACCGCCTCGGCGTTGTGGACGTGACCGGAGTGCTGAAGCACATCGTCTACCTCAACGGTGGCGACAACACGTCGACATTCACTCTTGAAGTCAAGGATAAGTTCGGAAAACTCTCGGAGGCAGTAAGCTTCGTCGCCGAGGCACAGCCGCTGAAGATGAATATTCTCGATACCGAGCTCTATGTAGGCTCGACGACCCTCTCGTTCACTCTCGAGTTCAATGCTGGCGATCCGGCCGACCTGGTGACGTTCGCCTACCGCAATACCCGCGGCACCGACACCCGCTTCGTGCCCGCTTCGGTTGAGCCGCTGGGTGACTTCAGATATAAGGTCACCGGCAGTGTCGATCAGGCCAACGCCAACACCGACCTCATATTCACCGCTTCGGCCGATGGGCTGGCGAAGATCGAAACGACCGTAAAGCGTACGCCGCAGGTCGTCCCGGCCTCGGCCCCGGTCAATGCATTCGCCTCTAGGGCCTTTTTTCCGGTGACCATCGGCGAGCAGGACAGTGATGCCGCACTCGTCGGGCAGCTGCTCGGCCAGGCGACCGTCATGGTATCGACCGATGGTGTGAACTTTACGGAAAAGGCCACAGTGGCCGACGCCGCCAACCGCGTACTGTCGGTCAGCGGCCTCACCCCCGGTACCAAATACTCGTTCAAGATCAAGAACGGCTCCAAAGACCCCGCCGACGCCGTGGTGAAGACATTCACCACCGAGACCGCCGCGCCTCTTACCAACGGCAGCCTGGACGAATGGACGTCAACGGCCCACAAGTCGAATATGGTCGAGCACTTCGTCGGGGGCGGCATCTGGTCGACTTACAATCCGGTGACCATATCGCAGTGGGAGTCGAGCTCCAATATGTCGTACAACGCTACATCGGGCACCAAATCGACCGACGACGCCGTATCGGGCAAGGCAGCCCTGATCCGCACCGTGGGGTGGGGCTCCGGCAACACCGCATCGGCGAATGCCTTCAACCAATGGAGCTTCGGCACGTGCAAGCACGTGTCGGCCGGTCAGCTTTTCCTGGGCAACTGGGACGGCGTGACCGCCCAGGCGGGCGCGACGCCCAACTACGGCACACCGTTCACCTCGCGTCCGGCATCGGTAAAGTTCCAGTACAAGTATTCGCAGACCAACCGCAAGGGTGAGGACAACGGTGACTTCGGCACCGCGACCGTCGAGGTTGTCGACGCACAGGGCAATGTAATCGCCTCCGCTACGGCCAACCTGACGCCGGCCTCGGCCTACACGGCCAAGGAACTGACGCTGAGCTATAACCACGCCAGCACACGTGCAGCAAGCCTGCGCATCACCTTCACATCGTCGGGCAATCCCAGCGCCCTCGCTGCCAACGAGACATACATGAAGCCGCCGAAGCCGCTCAACCTTTCGGACGGCGAATATGTAGGCTCGCAGCTTTATGTCGATGAAATAGCCCTTACCTATTAATGAGTTAACGAGCAAAAAGAAATGAAAAACAAAATATTGACAACCATCACGCTACTGGCAGGCCTCTCGCTGGCTACAGGGTGCTCCGAGGATATCAACTATCCGACTGAGAAGACAGGCCGCGTAGCTCTGTCGTCGCTCGGCGTCGAAGTCGAGAACGCCGAGACCGTCATCGGGCGCGGCCGCGCGACAGTGGATCTGAATCCGTTCATCGTCACCATCTACGATGAAGCCGGCGCACAGAAGGAGCAGTGGACCTACGGTCAGATGCCCGAGATATTCGAGCTGCCTGTCGGAAAATACAAGGTCGACATCAAGTCGCACGAAGTGCAGAAATCGGAATGGGACCATCCCTACTTCGCAGGCTCGCGTGAATTCGAGATATTCGACGGCGAGATCACCGAACTCGAGAATGTCGTATGCAAATTCGCGTCGCTGAAAGTGACGATCCGCTTCACCGACGAGCTGCGCGAGGCCATGGGCGACGACGTACAGGTGAAAGTGGTGGCCAACGATGCCGGCGAACTCGTCTATACGCCCGACGAGACCCGCGCCGGTTACTTCGAGGTAATCGAAGGCTCCATGACCCTGGCGGCGACTTTTTCGGGCGATGTGAAGGGCTACAATGAGAATTTCACCAAGACATATACTGATGTCGCTGCCGGACAACACCGCATCATCACCTTCTCGCTGCGCAACCATGCAGTTGACCCCGATCCCGAGACCGGTTATATCGACCCGACCAACGGCATCAACGTCGACACCAAAGTCGAGGACGAGAATATTGGGGGCAGCGTGAACCCGGGCGAAGAAAACGAAAAACCCGGCAACCGCCCCGGAGAAGAGCATTTTAAGGAGAATGTCAAGATGGAGTACGCAGGCGGACTGCTCAAGGTAACCGCGGCTGAAGGTCTGGCATCTCTGACACTCGGTCTGACGACCGACAACGACGAGCTCTCGGCCGAGCTGGCTGCTGTCAACGGCGTGGATCTCGCCGCACCCGGCGCCGCCGCATCGGCTGTCGCCGCCTACGGCCTGCCTGCGGCTGACGCCGTCAGCGGCGCGAAAGCCGTCGACGTCGACTTCACGGCACTGCTGGCCAAGGCGGCCGAGTATACCGGCACCCATGCGTTCATAGTCAGCGGCCGCGACACCAAGGGCGCAGCCTCGTCGTTCCGCGTCGTGGCTCCCGGCAAGGTTGTCGAGGGACAGATCAGGATCGAGTCGGCGTCGCTGAGCTTCGACGAACCCAACACTCCCGCCGAGGGTATGGACGGCAAGGTCAACATCACCGCCACCAACGGCATAGAGAAGCTGGAGGTAGAGATTCAGACCACCAGCACTGATTTCGCCGCCGCCGTGAGCGATCTGCTGCCGATGAAGTTCGACCTCGCGCATCCCGAGAACGACGAAGTCGCCACCAAGCTCGGCAGCCTCTTCCCGATCCGCGATGCTGTCATCGGCAAGACGGAGCTGCCGTTCGACATCACCCAGTTCATTCCGCTGCTCCTCTCGTTCGAGGGCGAACATAAATTTATCATCACGGTGACCGACCAGACGGGTTCGTCCGAGTCGAAAACCCTTACATTCGTAGTAGGACAATGAAAAAGACGATATTATATGCGGCAACGGCTGCGATAGCAGCCACCGCGGTCGTCGGCTGTTCGAGCGACGAACCCATGACAGGCTCGGGCGAGGGTACCATCTACCTGAGCACCAAGGTCAGCACGGATGTGCGCCAGACATCTCGCGCCACGGAGCAGGAACTGCTCGAATCGTGTATCGTGTGGATCTCGAATCCGAAAGGCGTCGTCCGCAAGTACAACGGCGCCGCCGAGATGCCCTCGGGCGGTATCAAGCTGCTGAGCGACCGCTACGTGGCCGAGGCCTGGGCCGGCGACTCCGTACCGGCCTCGTTCGATGACCGCTATTTCAAGGGCCGCGAGGAATTCACCGTGTCGGCCGGCTCTAACCAGAGTGTGTCGATCGTGTGCAAGATCGCCAACTCGGCCGTGAAGGTCACCTATGCCGACGATGTCGACGGTGTGCTTTCGGACTATGTCATGACGGTCGGCCACTCGCAGGGCTCGCTTGACTTCGTGGGGCGCACCGACGCCACCGGCTATTTCATGATGAACTCGCGCGACAAGAACCTGACCTGGACGCTTAAAGGCAAGCTAAACGACGGCTCGGACTTCGAGCGTCAGGGTACCATCGAGGGTGCCAAGCCGACAACTCTGTATAATATCAATGTGGAGTGCCCCGCACAGAGCCAGCCTGTAGGCGGCGCTTATCTGACGATCACCGTCGACGAAGAGACCATCGACATCGAGGATGAAATCGAGATCACAGCCGCTCCTACGATGAAGGGCATCGGCTTCGCCCTCGATGAGGTGCAGGGCGGCGAAGCCGGCCAGATAGGCCGGAAGTCAGTGTGGGTCAACGCGCAGGGCAAGCTGCAGAGCCTTATCCTGACCAGCGACTACTTTACGGAGCTGCTCGGCATAGCCGGCAACGACTTCGACCTGCTCCGCATGACCGATGAGGATCTGAAGGCTGCCGTGGCTGCCGCAGGCATCAATTTCGTACAGACTTACGACGCCGAACTCGATGTGACGGCCGTGAAGCTCAACTTCGAGGGGACGTTCACCGACAATCTCCCCGACGGGGAATACAACGTGGCCATCGATGCCACCGACGAAGCCGGCAAGACCGGCCACGCCGACTTGCGCATCAAGATCTCGGCCGACGACGTCACCACCGAAGCCATAGGCGCCGGTGCGGCGTGGGCAACCCGCGCCAAGGTCGGGGGCGTTATCAACAAGGACGGCATATCCAACCCAGTGATGAAATACCGCGAGAAAGGCACACTTGCCTGGACCGAGGCTGCCACCACCGTAAGCGGCAAGAAGATGCAGGCCACTCTGACCGGCCTTAACCCCGCCACGACTTACGAGTTTATCGCCGCAAGCGACGGTTTCGACTCGGGTGTCGTATGCGAGTTCACGACTGAGGAGGCCCGTCAGCTGCCCAATGCCGGATTTGAGGAGAGCTGTACGGTGACCGAAGGGCGCAACAGCGTCACATGTTTCTACGCCGAAGGCGGTCAGGAATTCTGGGATTCGGGCAACCACGGTTCCGCTACGATGAGCAAGCAGGTGACCTATCTT
Organism: uncultured Porphyromonadaceae bacterium; assembly: GCA_905193995.1. Classification (GTDB taxonomy): domain Bacteria; phylum Bacteroidota; class Bacteroidia; order Bacteroidales; family Muribaculaceae; genus CAG-873. The sequence goes on from CAJJQT010000133.1 coordinate 5,422, forward strand.
GACTCCGAAATAGCCCACACAGGTCATTCGGTCTGCCTCAATTCGCAGTTCGTCGGAGTAGGTATCCTCGGTAAGTTCGCCGCAGGCAATATCTTCATCGGCGACTACCTGCGCACCGCAGGCACCAACGGCGTGCTTGGCTGGGGCCGTCCGTGGGCGAGCCGTCCGTCGAAGCTGCATGGCTGGATCAAGTACAGTCCTGTGGCTGTGACCGCTGACCCCGACATCCCTGCCGACTACACGGGTCCGAGCAAGGGCGAAATGGATAACGGTACCATCTACATCGCTCT
>CAJJQT010000134.1 GCA_905193995.1 uncultured Porphyromonadaceae bacterium
CGGGAGCCGCCGCGACGAGCAGGGCAAGTATGATCTTGTATAGTTTCACGTCGGTCGATATTTGCGGCAAAGTTATAAAACGCATGAAGAAAAAGCAAATTTTTAAGCAAATTTTTGTTAAAATTCGCAAAAGTCGCATTCTGTTAAAAAAAATTGTGAATAATCTTTGATATTTCACCAAAATGGATTAATTTCGTGGCATAAAGTCTGACATAACCGTTATTAAAAAAATCCTAACTAATACAACCCTTAAAGCCAACTCAACCAATATGAGTTACCTGAAATTTGATAAGAACCTGCTGATTAATCTTGACCAGTCGCTCCCGAAAGAGATGCTGCGCACGAATCAGGCGGGGGCATATCACTGCACGAGTCTGGTGGGCTGCAACACCCGCAAGCAGCACGGCCTGCTGGTGATTCCCATTCCGGAAATGGACAACCGCCCGCACGTGATGCTGTCGTCGCTCGACGAGACTGTGATCCAGCACGGTGCTCCGTTCAATCTGGGCATCCACCGCTACAAGGGCGGCGTCTACAGCCCCAACGGCCACAAGTACATCCGTGAGTTCGACTGCGAGGACGTGCCGCGCATGACCTACCGCGTGGGCGGCGTGATCCTGACCAAAGAAAAAATCTTCATCTCCCAGGAAAACCGAATTCTGATCCGCTATACCCTGGTGGAGGCCCATTCGGCCACGACACTGCGCTTCAAGCCGTTCCTGGCCTTCCGCGAGGTCAACTCGCTCTGCATGGCCAACAACGCGATCAACAGGGAGATCAAGCCCGTGAACAACGGTGTGGCCACCTGTCTCTACGACGGCTTTCCGACGCTATACATGCAGCTGAGCCACAAACCCGTGTGGGTCGACGATCCCAACTGGTACAACGATATCGAATATGTCAAGGACCTCGAGCGCGGCGTACCTTACTGCGAGGATCTGTGGGTACCCGGCTACTTCGAGGTACCGATCAAGAAGGGCGAGTCAATCATATTCTCGGCCGGTGTCAGCGAGATCAATCCGCGCAATCTCAAGAAAATGTACACGGCCGAGATCGAGTCGCGCACACCGCGCACATCGTTCTTCAACTGTCTGAAGAACTCGGCCAAGCAGTTCTATATAAAGGACGGCAAGGACATGTACGTCATCTCAGGATTCCCCTGGGGCACAGTCCTGGCCCGCAACACCTTCATGGCGCTCCCGGGCCTGACGCTGGCCATCGACCACCGCGCCGATTTCGAGGCGATCATGGCCACCGGCATCAAGGCGCTGACCCGCTTCATGACCGACGGCGACACAAAGGGACGCATCAACGGCATCGACCTGCCCGACATACCGCTGTGGGCGCTCTGGGCCGTGCAGCAATACTATAAGACCGCCGGCGCCGAGCGTGCGCGCGAACTGTACACGGAATTCGTCACCGAAACCCTCGACTACATCCTGCGCGACGGCCATCCGAACCTGAAGGTCGACGCCACCAACGGCCTGGTAACGACCGTCGGCACCGAAAAGCCCGTGTCGTGGATGAACGCCAACCACAACGGCCGCCCCATCATTCCGCGCTCGGGCTATCTGGTCGAGTTCAACGCACTGTGGTACAACGCGCTGATGTTCGGCGCAGCCCTGATCGAAGACAACGGAGCCCTGGCCGGACGCCGCCAGGCGTTCATCGACGCTGCCGAGAAGATGAAACAGCCGTTCATCGACATGTTCCTCAACGAGAGCGGCTACCTCTTCGACTACGTCGACGGCAACTACGCCTCGCCCGAGGTGCGGCCCAACATGGCCGTGGCAATCGGCCTTGACTACTCGCCGCTCGACCGCCGTCAGCGCAAAGGCGTACTCGACGTAGTCACCCGTGAGCTGCTCACCCCCAAGGGACTGCGCACTCTGTCGCCCAAGAGCTACGGCTACCGTCCATTCTACCTGGGTTCGCCCGACGAGCGCGAGCAGGCGCTGCATCAGGGGCCGGCACGCCCGTGGCTGATGGGCTTCTACGCCGAAGCATACCTGAAAGTGTTCGGCATGAGCGGCGTCAGCTACATCGACCGCATGCTCATCGGATTCGAGGACGAGATGTCGGAGGGCTGCATCGCCTCGCTCTCGCAGCTCTACGACGGCAACCCGCCCTTCAAGGGCCGCGGCGCCGTGTCTCACGCCACAAACGTGGCCGAAGTGCTGCGCACCGTCCGCCTGATAAAGAAATTCACCAACTGACCTTCCGCCTAAACCAACCATACACATGAAAGCTTTAATGTTCGGGTGGGAGTTCCCGCCCCACATCCTCGGAGGACTCGGCACGGCATCGTACGGCCTCACGCAGGGTATGTCGCAGTGCGGCAACATGGACATCACCTTCGTCATTCCCAAACCATGGGGCGACGAGGACCGTTCGTTCGCCAACATCATCGGCGCGTCGCAGGTGCCCGTAGCCTGGCGCGACGTCAACCGCGACTACGTAGAGCAGCGCATCGGCCGCGTGATGGACCCCGACCTCTATTTCCGCCTGCGCGACCACATCTACGCCGACTTCAACTACATGCGCACCAACGACCTGGGCTGCATCGAATTCTCGGGCCGCTATCCCGACAACCTGCTCGAGGAAATCAACAACTACTCGATCGTGGCCGGCGTGATAGCCCGTACGGTCGACTGCGACGTGATCCACTCGCACGACTGGCTTACCTACCCCGCCGGCATACACGCCAAGCAGGTGACGGGCAAGCCGCTGGTGATCCACGTCCACGCCACTGACTACGACCGCTCGCGCGGCAACGTCAACCCCACGGTGTTCAACATCGAGCGCGACGGCATGATACATGCCGACCATATCATCACCGTGTCGAACCTGACCCGCAACACCGTCATCGAGAAGTACGGCATCGACCCGGCCAAGGTGACCACTGTTCACAACGCCGTCATCCCCCTCAGCCGCGAGCTGCTCGACGTCGAGGTGACAAAGCCCAAGGAGAAGATCGTCACCTTCCTGGGCCGCATCACCATGCAGAAAGGGCCCGAATACTTCGTCGAAGCCGCAGCCAAGGTGCTGAAGAACAACCGCTCGAAGGTGCGCTTCGTCATGGCCGGCTCGGGCGACATGATGGACAAGATGATCGAACTCGCCGCCCAGCGCGGCATCTCCGACCGCTTCCACTTCCCCGGATTCCAGAAGGGCAAGCAGGTCTACGAAATGCTCAAGGCATCCGACGTATACATCATGCCCTCGGTATCGGAACCGTTCGGCATCTCGCCGCTTGAGGCCATGCAGATGGGCGTTCCGTCGATCATTTCGAAGCAGAGCGGATGCGCCGAAATCCTCGAGCACGTCATCAAGACCGACTACTGGGACATCGACGCCATGGCCGATGCCATCAACGCCATCATCTCATACCCGGCCCTGTACACGCAGCTGCGCGACGAAGGCCTGGCCGAAGTGGCCCGCATCACCTGGGACAAGGCCGGCCAGAAAGTTATCGACATATACAACAAAGTGCTGAACAACCGATAAACCAATCCAGAAAAATGAAAGCTATAGATTTTAACTTCGAGATACATCAGCCCTTCCGGCTCAAACGCTACCGCTTCTTCGACATCGGCAATGACCACTACTACTACGACGACTTCCTCAACGACGACATCATCACCCGTCTGGCTCAGCAGAGCTACATCCCGGCCGCCGAGTCGCTGCTGCGCATGATCGAGGAGACCAAGGGCGTATTCCGCTGCTCGATATCCGTGTCGGGCGTAGCCCTGGAGCAGTTCGAGGTATACGTACCCGAATTCATCGACCTGCTGAAGAAGCTGGCCAAGACAGGCAGCGTGGAATTCACCGCCACCACCTACGCGCACTCGCTGGCGTCGCTCTTCGACCCCGAGGAGTTCGAACAGCAGATCAAGGCTCAGTGCGAGAAGATCGAGACCCTGCTCGGCGTCAAGCCCAAGGTGCTGCGCAACACCGAACTCATTTACTGCGACGAATTCGCCCCGCAGATCCTGGCCATGGGCTTCAAGGGATGCATCACCGAAGGCGCCAAGCACATCCTTGGCTGGAAATCGCCCAACTACGTATACTCCGCCGCATCGGCTCCTAAGCTGAAGCTGCTGCTCAACAACTCGAAGCTCGTCGAGGACATCGCCCAGCGCTTCGGCGACACCACCTGGGAAGCCTATCCGCTCACCGCCGACAAGTATATCGACTGGATCGCCTCCACACCCCAGGAAGAGCAGATCATCACCCTGTGCCTCAACCTCGAGACATTCGGAGCCATGCAGCCTGCCCAGACCGGCATCTTCCAGTTCCTCAAAGCTCTCCCACGCTTCGCTGCCGAACGCGGCGTCGAATTCTGGACACCCTCGATGGCGATCAGCAAGCTGAAAGCCGTCGGCGAACTGGCCGTCGTACACCCCATCTCGGGAGCCGACGAAGCCCGCGACACTTCCGCCTGGATCGGCAATCCGCTCCAGCGCGAGGCCACCGACAAGCTCTATGCCGCCGGCGAGCGCGTGCGCCTGGCCAGCGACCGCCGTCTGAAGCAGGACTGGTGGTACCTCCAGGCTGCCGACCACTTCTATTATATGTCGACGAAGCACTTCGGCGAAGGCCACTCGAACTTCAGCCCCTACGAGACCCCCTACCAGGCGTTCACCAACTATATGAACGTGCTGTCGGACTTCCTCGTGCGCGTCGACGAGCAGTTCCCGCAGTCGGTCGACAACGAGGAACTCAACGCCCTGCTCACCACCATCCGCAACCAGGAGCGCGAGATCGAGACACTAACCCGCGAGAAGGACTCCATGAGCAAGAACCTCGAACAGTACAACATCGAGCACAAGTACCGCAAGACCGAGACCGCCGAGGCCGAAGAGGCAAAAACCGCCGCGAAACCCGCCGCCCGCAAGGCAGCCCACGCGAAGGAGGCCGCAAAGAAGGCGCCGGCCAAGAAATAAGTTCCGATGCTGCATAACTCATTGAAAGCACGCCCCGAAATCGCTTCCGGGCGTGCTTTTTAATTAAAAAAGATGATTTTTTGCATTTTTTTGGAATTTTTCTTTCCAAAATCTATTATTTCTACTGAATTTTTGTATCTTTGCGACATATTACTCATTTAATACCAACTGTCATGAAAGAACTTATTGAAAAAGCAGCAGCTCTTGCCGAAGCTTTCCACAAAGACGCAACCGCTCAACTCGAAAACGGAAACAAGGCCGCCGGCGCCCGCGCCCGCAAGGCTTCTCTCGAACTTGAGAAACTGATGAAAGCTTTCCGCAAAGAATCGCTCGAAGCTTCCAAGAAATGAGACATTGATTCGGTGTCCCCCCGGACCCAGGAATCACACCTACACAAGGCGACGAAACCCGATCGAAATTGACCGGGTTTCGCCGTTTTTGTAGATTGAGCGCAACATCGCGCAACCGGGAGAGCAGGCTTTCCAGGGCTGCGCGTTGAAGTATTAATTATCAGCCCACCACATTGGCGGGGGAGCCGGCGAGGAAGGCGGTGAGGTTGGAGGCGGATATGTCGATGAGGCGGCGGCGCGCGGCGACTGACTGCCACGCCACATGAGGCGTGACGACGCAGCGGTCGATTGAAAGCTATCAGACACAGACGGCGACGTTGGTGAAAGAAAACGAAATGATGCAG
>CAJJQT010000135.1 GCA_905193995.1 uncultured Porphyromonadaceae bacterium
TCGTCTGAAGAACATAGGACCGTGTTTTTTCATCTTCCAGATCCCGAAGCTTTCGTATATTCTTAAGCAACCGTACAAAAGCATCCTGCACCGCATCTTCAGCCTGCCACTCATTCCTCAGAATCGAAAAAGCCACCGCATACATCTTCTGCTCATACAACTCATACAATCGTTCCAACTTCTCACTGTCAGAATACTCACGCATATAAAAATAACACCTTCTTTCATATCTTTATTGAACGTTCTATAAATAAAGACGAAATACAACCCTGAAATGTGACACTTTGAATAAAATATCCATTTAATGTAAAAAACAACAGCATAAAAATAAAGCTACATAACATAAAACTGAATAACCTGCAATATGGACATCCTAACCAAAAAAATTCACTTGAGCCTGGAACTCTTATCCATATATAAAACTTTTCGACAGTACAAGAAGAAATAATACAATAGGGATCACAGACATTTGCAGGAATCCTAAGCATCTTAGTCTGTAGCAGATTTGCGTTAGTAAGAAAAATGACACTGTTTGAGCGCCAGCGAGTTTGTCATTTTTCTTACTGCTTTTAGCAAATTTACTACAGACCTAGATGCTCTTGGATTCCGAAACGTCTGTGATCCCTATTGTATTATTTCTTCTGTCCGTCAGACAACCCTTTACATCTCCGCGTATAATTTCACAAGTTCAACCACGATATCCACAGCCTTGTCCATTCCTTCTGCCGTGATGTGTTCATATGGTCCATGGAATGCATGTCCCCCTGTTCCGAGGTTCGGGCAGGGAAGTCCCATAAAGCTGAGCTGGCATCCGTCTGTTCCGCCGCGGATTGGAAGCACAAGCGGTGCAACACCCGCATTTTCACAGGCTTTCTTTGCATTCTCAATCAGATGCATGCATCCGGCAATAATCTCAGCCATATTCTGGTACTGGTCAGTAATCATAAGCTTCACAGTGCCTTCTCCCCATTTTTCATTGAGGTTCTTTTCAATATGGCGAAGAGTTTCTTTTCTGGCTTCAAACAGATTCTTGTCATGATCTCTTACAATATAATGAAGCTCTGCTTTTGCCACATCTCCACTCATACCGGTCAGATGGTAGAATCCTTCATAATCCTCCGTTTCACGTGGGATTTCAAGTCCTGGAAGCATGTTATTGATTTCAGCGGCAACCAGGCACGCATTGATCATCGTATCCTTGCTGGAACCGGGATGCACAGCAAATCCTGTAATTTCAAAATCTGCCTTGCATGCATTGAAGTTTTCATATTGAATTTCGCCTTCGGTATCGCCATCCAGAGTGTAGGCAAACTGTGCACCAAATTTTTCCACGTTAAAATGATCAGTTCCACCACCGACTTCTTCATCTGGTGTAAAAGCGATTGAGATCGGTCCATGAGGAATATTTTCTTTGATCAGTGCTTCAGCCATGGTCATGATCTCGGCAACTCCGGCTTTATCATCGGCACCAAGAACAGTTGTACCGTCTGTTGTGATCAGGGTGCGTTCGGCAAGAGATGGAAGATGCGGGAAATCTTTTACGGTAAGGGTACGTCCGCTTGTGCCAAGCGGCAGATCACCGCCATCGTAGTTCTTGTGTACGACCGGGATGATGTCATGGTCACAGTAATCGGAAACGGTATCCATGTGTGCGATAAATCCGATAGATGGTTTATTCTCATATCCCGGTGTGGCAGGAATCTTTCCGTATACATAGCAGAATTCATCCAGACTTACGTCAGAAATCCCGAGGGCAGTCATCTCATCTGCCAGAATACGTGCCAGGTCGAACTGACACTGGGAAGAAGGAGAAGTCGTACTGTGTTCATCACTTGGGGTACGGACTACTACATAATTTAAAAGTCGTTCATATGCTCTCATAATCAAACCTCTTTTCATTAACATTTCTTATCCGAGTATAGCATTTTGCAGGTGAATATGCAATTGTGGCAGCAGGTTCTTTTTTGGTGTGAAATTTAACATAACGTAAGAAAAAACCAAGGGATGAAAATGTGGAAATTTTTGAAAAATGAAAAAAGTAAAAAATAAAAATTAACGAATTATGGCAAACCATAAGTCATCGAAGAAGAGAATTCGTCAGACCCTGACGAAGCGTGCTCACAACCGTCTGTTCCACAAGACGGCCCGCAACGCCGTGAAGGCTCTGCGCACGACTACTGAGAAGAGCGCCGCCGAAGCACTGCTTCCGAAGGTAACCGCTATGCTCGACAAACTGGCCAAGCACAACATCGTGCACAAGAACAAGGCCGGTAACCTGAAGAGCTCGCTGCAGCTTCACGTGAACGCGCTTTAGTCTCTGACCCGACAAAAAGCAAGCGCCGAACCTCTTGAAAGGTTCGGCGCTTGCTTTTTTTATTTGCCGGAAGTTCAGAACAACAATCCTACTCCCCGGAGCAAAGCCGCCACAGCTACCGCGACGATCAGAAAGGTTCGCCCGGCAAATCTCGCCTGCCGGCCCGGAGCCTTGTCGATGCGCATGAACGTATAGTTGAAGACCAGGGCGACGAGCGAAGCCAACGTTCCCAGCATCCCGACGACATAACCGCCGGCAAACGAGGCGAAGAACTCCCCGAACCACCCGTTGAAACCGCAGACGCACACGACGGGCGCAATCAGCAGGGGCATTCCGCCCACGACGTACTCACGCCCCGAAAGAGGCGGATCGAGCCGCGTTTTCTGCCCGCGGTAAACCGCCACAACCGTATTGTCAAACCAGCGGACGATCTTCAACTGCCCGTTGGCGCCTCCGTCCGAAGTCCTGACCCGGTACACATGCTTTTCACCCTCCAGCGCCCGGCCGTCCTGCCAGACACGACACCCGAACGGGCCGGTGACGACCTTCAGCAGGCCCTCCACCCCGTCGACAGAGAATCCGATCTCCCGCCGCAACCGCATCGGCAGTCGCTATTTCAGGCCGTCGATCACCGTAGCAATGCGGGAGAAAACCTCCTCCATCGATCCCGTACCGTTGACCGAAGCGTATTTTCCCTGTGCAGCGTAGTAATCCGACACAATGGCCGTCTGCGCGCGATACACATCCAGACGCCCGCGAATCACCTCCTCCGAAGCGTCGTCGGCACGGCCCGAATCCTTGCCGCGCAGCAGGATACGGCGCACCAGCTCCTCCTCCGGGACATGGATGTCCACCATAATATCCACCTTCAAACCGTGTTCGGCCAGGATTTTGTCGAACGCCTCGGCCTGGACCGTCGTACGGGGGAACCCGTCGAAGATACACCCGCGGGCATCCTTGTGCTCGGCGACGTAATTCCCGATCATGCCGATGACGATCTCGTCGGGAGCCAGCTTGCCTTCGCTGATGTACTGTTCCATGCTGCGTCCGAGCTCCGTGCCGCGCCGGATCTCGTCGCGGATCACCTCGCCGGTCGAAACATGGTCGATTCCGTAGTGCTCTTTCAGGCGCTGGGCCTGGGTGCCCTTGCCGCATCCCGGAGCGCCGAATAAGACGATATTTATCATAACTAACCCTTTTTGTGATGATTGAACCCGGCAAAAATACATTATTTTTTGGGGAAATAACACGATTTCCTTAATTTTGTAAAAAATTTCAGTAACTATGGACCAGAAAAAGCGCACCGAGATCGCCTCGCTCGGACAATTCGGCCTCATCGACCTGCTGACCAAAGAGTTCTCCGCCAAGCACGCCTCGACGACGAAAGGGGTCGGAGACGACGCCGCCGTGATCGCCCCGGCGCGCGGCGAAGCGGTGCTCTGCACGACCGACTCGTTCTTTGAGGGCGTCGATTTCGACCTCACCTATTTTCCGCTCAAACACCTGGGTTACAAGACCGTGACGGCCGGCGTGAGCGACATCCTGGCCATGAACGCCCTCCCGGCGCAGATCACCGTGTCGCTCGGCGTCTCGTCGAAACTGCCCGTCGAAGCCCTTCAGGACCTCTACGAAGGCATCGCCTTCGCCTGCAAGGAGCAGGAGATCGACCTCGTGGGCGGCGACACGCGCGCCTCGATGACGGGGCTGGTCATCACCGTCACCACGCTTGGCTACGCCAAAAAGGAGAAGATCGTCTACCGCAGCGGTGCGCAGCAGAACGACCTCGTCTGCATCACGGGCAACCTCGGGGCCGCCTACATGGGTCTGCAACTGCTCGAACGCGAAAAGCGGGTGCTCGCCGACGTGGAGAACCCCGAGCCGCAGTTCAAGGGCTACGAATACCTGCTTGAAAAATACCTTAAGCCGCGCCCCCGCACCGACATCGTCCGTGCGCTGGCCGAAGAAAAGATCCGCCCCACGTCGATGATCGACCTCTCGGACGGCCTGGCGAGCGACCTGATGCAGATCTGCAAATCGTCGGCCTGCGGCGCGCGCATCTACCTCGAACGCATCCCGATCGCCCGGCAGACCTCGGCGCTGGCCGAGGAGATGCACTCGGACCCGGTCGTTGCGGCTCTGAACGGCGGCGAGGACTACGAACTGCTCTTCACCGTGCCGCTTTCGATGCAGGAGCAGATCATGCGGCTGGGCCTTGTGGACGTCATCGGCCACATCACCCCCGCCTCCACGGGCTGTTACCTCGTGACGCCCGACGGGCAGGACATAAAGCTGAAGGCACAAGGGTTCCCGGAAGAATAAGCGTCTTACCGCCGCCCGCCGCCGATGGCTATTCCGAACGTGAGCGACAGATGGCGGTTGGCCCGCTCCGTACAGGTGTAACCCAGCGTGACGCGCAGCCGGTTCCAGCATTCGCAGCCAACGCGCGGCATCACGCAAAATGCCGCACAGTCGCTGGACGGAGTATCGGAGACAGCCCCTTCGGCCGTTCGGAGGACATACGCCCCACCGATCCCTGCTCCCGCGAACAACGCCACTTTCGGCGTCAGATGCAGGTTGTAATCCGCAACGGCCATCAGGCTGAACATCATAAAAGGGTCCTTCGAGCAGACGCCCGCAGCCAGCCGCGAGTAACACGACCCGCCGAGCCGCAGACCCGCGTCGAAGGGTATCCGCCGGAAATTGTAGCGGCCTTCGGCGGCCAGACAAAAACCCGCCGCATCGTTGTCAAAGCTTCCGAGCGAGGCATAGCCAAAGGTCGCCCCGGCAGCCACCTCGCCCTCGAAATGCCCGGCCCCCGGATAACCGGGGCCTACGGCCGTATCCTGCGCCTGCAAGCCGCAAAACGGAAGCACGGCGAAAATCAGAAAAATGCAGCATCTTATCATCGGGTCAGCGTTGGGATTGAATTCGCCGGTAAGATACGCAAAATCCCATATCCGGCACCATTTTCAGGAAACAAATTGCGGAAGTCCGCCCGAAGCGCAGTCAAGAGCAGGCTCCCCGCAGTTCTGCCCTGCGGGGAGCCTGCGTAAGCGGCAAGAAGTCTGCCTATTCCTCGCCAAAGAGAATTTCCTACGTTCGCTTATCGGGAATAAACTTACACTTTCCGTGTTTGTCAGTATGTTCCACAAAGATAGGAAAAAGCGGAGATAATCCAAATACTGATAAATTTTTAATTCTTAATTTTTCATTTTTAATTTAAATGTGTATCTTTGCGGTCCCTTTGGGGATTTAATTAACTAATTAAAAGTATTATGAACAATTACGAAACCGTTTTCATTGTCACGCCGGTTCTGTCCGATGC
>CAJJQT010000136.1 GCA_905193995.1 uncultured Porphyromonadaceae bacterium
CGACGAAATCGTCATCGAGGCTCCCCACATCATCCGCAAGCCCGACATGGACGTGCTCTATCCGTCGGCGACCGCGGTCTGCAATGCCGCCAACGGCATGCAGCTCCTCAATAATCTGATGATCCCTACGCTCACCGTCAACGACGTCATGGGCTCCGTCACGGCAAGCGGTCAGCCCGTGCAGCTGCGCATCAACGGCCGCGAGGCAACCCCCGAACAGGTCCGCTCGCTTCTGCCTGAGTCGATAAAGCGGGTCGAGTGGATCGACAATCCCGGCCTGCGCTACAACGGCGCCTCGTACGTGCTGAATTTCATCGTGGCCAACCCTTCGGCCGGCGGATCGCTGATGCTCAGCGCCCGGCCCGCACTGAATGCCCGCTTCGGCAATTATTCGGCCGATGTGAAGCTCAACCTGGGCCGATCGCAGTGGAGCGCCGGAGCCATTTACAAAATGACCGACGGCCTACATGCCCACCGCGACTACAGCGAGACATTCACATACCCCGACGGCCGGTCGCTCACCCGCACCGAGCAGCCTATTGACGGCTCTGCCGACGACAATCGCGCATACGCCTGGCTGACTTACAGCTATATCCGCCCCGATACCACGGTCTTTTACGTGTCGCTGGATGCTTTCCGTAATATCTCGGCAGGTGAACGGTACAGAGGCCTGCTCCGGCTCAGCGGCTCAGCCGGCGACATTTACCTTGACAACGGCCGCGGCTCGCAGGGAACTACGCCGTCGTTCTCGGCCTATTTCGAGCATCATTTCCCCCATAAGCAGACCCTTGTAGTCGATTTCGGCGCCTCATTCTATGCCGGCCACTCGTTTTCCGACTACCGCGAGCGGCTTCCCGAGGCCACAGACCTGCTGACCGATGTCTCGACCTACGTGCTCGACCGCAATCAGGCATATGCCGTCGAAGCCGACTACATCCGGCAGTGGAGCGCCGGGCGCCTTACGGTCGGCGCTTCGTTCAGCGCCAACCGCAACCGCTCCGTCTACCGCAATCTCGCCGGCCGTGTGTTCCATCAGCGACAGGACGACGCATATTTCTTTGCCGAATACTACCGCCGCATGGGCGATTTTACATTCACGGCCGGCATGGGTGCCCAATACTCCTCGTTCCATCTGCGCGAATCCGATCAGGGCAACAGCTCTTGGAACGTGCGCCCTCAGGCATCGCTCACCTATTTGGTTAATTCCGGCCATCGCTTGCAGCTGGCTTTCTCTTCGTGGCAGACGTCGCCTTCGCTGTCCGAGGCCAACATCGCGCCCATGCAGACCGACGGCTTCCAGTGGCAGATCGGCAACCCTGATCTGAAGACCTCCCGCTCCTACATGCTCGGCTTCCGCTACAGCTTCAGCCTGCCGCGGGTCGACGGCACATTCGGTATCAGCGCTTTCAGCTCCCCCGATGCTATTGCGCCCCGCCTTTACTGGGACGGAGCCCGGCTGATCACCACGTTCGAGAACAGCCGCGGACTCCGGAACATCCGGTTCAACCTCTCGCCTCAGATCGAAATCATCCCCGACTGGCTTATGGCCGCCGGGAGCATCGAATATCGCGCCGAACGCATGAAAGGCTCCGGCTACCGGCTCTACAACCACAACTGGAGCGGTTCCGCGCAGCTTATGCTCATGCATTACGGCTTCGTCCTTACCGCTCAGTACACCAAGGCCGCCCGCACACTGTTCGGCGAACGCATCACCTGGGGCGAGGACTTTTCGCTTATCGACCTGTCATACAATCGGGGCAAATGGCAGTTCGGAGTCGGCATGCTGATGCCCTTCGGCCGGTACGACCAGGGCAGCTGCCAGCTCAATCGCTTTAACTCAAATGTAAAGCACATGCGCGTCGACCTCCGTGCCCCCTACATCTCCGTATCCTACAACCTTCAGTGGGGCGCCAGAAGCGTGCCGTCAGCAAACTCATCGACGCCGACCCCTCCGTCAGCCGCTCCACCCCCGGCACCCGCTGACCTCCCTGGACAGCAGGCTTTCTTTGCTTTGCAAAGCGCCTTCGGCGGTTGCCAGCCTGCGCCTTCGCATAGCTGAAAAAGATCCATAACTTTCAGTCAAAATTCTCAGAGTTATGGATCTTTAAATTGTTTGAAAAGACGCTTATTTCCCAATTTCTGATTGAATAGCTGACATAGCTTTATCGTAGTTATCCTTGATTGTCCCGACACTCAAAATACCGTTGTCAAACAATCGAATAAGAAAATCATTATATGATTCATTAGGAATACGATCAGGTAGATTCACATATATTATCGGAGCGAGAACCAGACTGCCGTCAACGTATTGTGAAAATTCATCAAAAACATTTTGATTGTCCCGAATCCCTAACTTATGAGATATAAATACTTCGGCAGCAACGACGAAAGCCTCGTTTCGGCCTTCTCCATGTTGCTGTGCTATATCCTCTTTACTCCTATAAAACGGATCACTGTCAAGTTCGCTGAGTTTCTCCATAAGTTCGGGAGAGATGTGTAGATTATGTAAATTTTCGTGAATATATATATTCATGAAATTTAACCTCAATTGTTTTTCTATTTCAGGATTTAGAATAAGTGGAGTGCAGCAAAATGATTCATCTGAAAGATTAAAAGCATTTTCAATATCCAGAATATATATTTTGGATTGGGTGTCTGACGGATATTCGGGTAAGAAAAACTCGGCAACGCTTTGGTTGATGTTATTAAGTAAATCCTTGTTCAGATTATAGTTGTCAATATGTGATTTCAATTTTGGATAAATGGTATTATCCCAATAATCTGAATAGCCATGTTCAACCAATTTCTGACAGATATACGACAGTTGCGGTTGAACCGAAAGGATGCCTTTCGCCCATTCGACATCGCTGGCAATACTATCTAAATGCTGAATTGCGAATAGGCATTTTGTAATATCGTCTTTGTCCCCGTGTATTTCAGAATAAAGATTGCAAAGTTTCGAGGCAGTGCAATTAGAATTAACATCGGAAATACTTGCGATAAAGACGGAATCCGAACATAGTTCTGCGAACCGTGCATCATCTTTAATATGATCTATATATTGCGGCACACATAATAAATCAAAAGATTTAGATGTGTTGAAAACCTTGCCATAAGAAATATTCCACGGGAGCAAAGTAAATATTAAAATCGCAAGAAGCTGAAATTGACGATTCATAATTCGTTCATTTATTTGCAAAGTTACTTTAATTTGTTTGAAAAGACGCTTATTTCTTCTTTTTCTTTGGAAACGGAAGCGCTTCCCAAAGAATGGAAATTACTTCTCTCGCTTTGCGTTGGTCTGAAAAGTCAAGGATGTAGCCCTCCTTCGCACCCTCATATGCGCAGCCTGTTTCTGCTTCAGCCATAAGTGGCGCGATGCAATCAAGTTTTTTAATGAAAGCATTGTTATCACAGGCAGTGATAACGCACTTTGCATTCACATATACGACATAGTCGCCCATCATCTTGCGGGAACGGACTTCTCCGAGAGGAGCGAGGACCTCACAAATAAAGTCAATATATTCAGGAGTACAGGCCATACCGCAAAGTTACGAATATTATCCGAACCCTCAAAGAAATACTTCGAAGCCTTTCGCAGGCATAGTTTTTCACCTGCATTGAGCGCTGATTCCTCAGCTTTTTCAATGATGGCTTGGAAGTTACGCTCTCAAGCAGCCACGCCCTGGAAAGCAGGCTTTTAGCCTGCGTCTTCAAGCAGCCACGCCCTGGAAAGCAGGCTTTCTTTGCTTTGCAAAGCGCCTTCGGCGGTTGCCAGCTTGCGCCCTCAAGTAGTACGCCATCAGCTGAGCCCGCGGCGCGGGCGAGGCCGTTCTTAACCGAGTGGTGAAGCCCGCAGGGCTGAGCCCTCGGAAAAGAGCCCCTCCAACAAAAAGAGCCCTCGGAGAGGGTGATGCTGTGCCTCCGGCGCTTGGCCCCGACAAGAACCCCGTGCCGAGGAAGCGCAGGGAAAAGAATTGCAACGCAATCGCCGAATACCTCAAAAATCAATTATTGAATGAGGAAAATCCACTAAAAACGAGTCGGTGGAGTAGATAGTTCCGTGGTTCAGTTGATAAAATGTACCTCATAGGGCCACGAAGAACGGTAACGACCTATCTCTGTGAACAGGTCGCCAAAGTCGTAACAATGCCGCATAAAAAAGCGAGCCTCGGCTCCAACGCAAAGTTGGTGCCCAACCCCGCTGTATGTTATCGACGAAGTCGCTTGCGAAGCAAGAGTTAGCGATTCTTTCTGCGAAAGCGCTAAAGCGATAAGAAGCCGAACGGCCGAGATTATAAGCTCCGTTCACGAAAGCGCGGCGGCAGTGCCGCAACTCCATAAGGAAACCCCGACAACACTGCCGAGATTTCTGTATGGTGTATGACCTGCGTTATCAGTTATCGAAATGTATGGGTGGAACCGGCAGGTCGTCGCGGCGTACAAATTTCTTAACTTCTTCGGACAAGCCTTTCTGAGAACGTTTCAGCCACATTTCCGTCGGTGTCAGTTTTACGACTACATAATATTCCGTTGCATCCCATAAATCGTCACTGTCGGGAGCGTCATACCAAGTGAGTTCCAGACGAGGCTTGCCGTCATCTTCATTCGCAGGATCTGAAACGTGCCATGTGTATCTCTTATAGAAATCGGCTGTTCCGTCCGGCAAAAGATAATATGTGACGAGTCCGCCCCACGACCAAGTGTTTTCGCCGTCGGTAGTAAAACGGTATATAAGCGGATTATCATTGCTTCCGTCCTCAACTAATTGCCATTGACCTTTGATTAGTTTGGTATCAGGATAGTCTGGAGCATCATCATCGCAAGCACTGAACGTAAGTGCAAGGAGAGGAAGTAAAAACAGAAGTAGTTTCTTCATATAATTGGGTTCGAGATTATTTCATAATTGCTGAACTTGCACCTGATTGTTCTCCGACTTCATTGCCGCGCTGTACTTTCTTACCGTAACCGAATGTGTAGGTTACAGACAGGTTGAGGCGACGGTGAAAATTGTTGCCATCGACCAATCGGGTTTCCGAGTATAAAGGCGTGGATAAAGTATTTGTGGCACACAGCCAGTCGCTGAGGAAAAGATTCATCGCGCTTACCCTGATATTCCAGTTTGCCCGGCTCCATCCTGCGAGTATCTGGTAGAAATCACGGTCTTTATATATTACTCCACGGTTGCCCTGCACTGTCAGGTTTCTTGTCTGATACGATGCCTGAAAGTAGAAATTACCGAGATAATAAGTAACCGATGCGTTGCAAGTGAACGGACTACGTTTAATGTCAAATAATCCGGTCATACGATAGATTGAAATTGAGGGTGATGCCGCAAGTTGAAGATTGCCATTTAACAGTTTGTAATTAAACGACATTCCGATTTGAGTACGGTTATAGCCGCCGTCAGTTTCAAAAGTGCGAAGCAAAGCAGTCCCACCGTCGTATGGCTCGTAAACAGGCACATACAGGTTATATTCTCCGAAGTATTGGGCAAAAGCCGAAGCCGAGAATTTGTTAGACGGCATCCAGTTGTAAGACAGGTTGAATGTAACCTGTCGGGAAAGTCCGATTTC
>CAJJQT010000137.1 GCA_905193995.1 uncultured Porphyromonadaceae bacterium
TTCAGACGCTTGGGCATGATGGCTATCAGCTCCTTCACGTCCTTCTGGAAGTCAGGGTGCAGGTCGGCGATGACGCCGCCTATCACGTTATAGTTCATCGACATGCGTGCGCCGCAGGTCTTCTCGAATATGTCGAGAATCTGCTCGCGGACGCGCAGCGTGTAGAAGAGCATCGTCGTCGCGCCGAGGTCCATGCAGTAGGTGCCTATGAACAGGCAGTGCGACGCGATGCGCGACAGCTCGTCCATCATCACGCGGATGACCTGGGCACGGCGCGATATCTCGATGCCGGCGGCCTTCTCATAGAGCAGCGCCAGGCCGTGGTGGTAGATCTGGCCCGAGAAGTAGTCGAGGCGGTCGAGGAAGTGGAGTGTCTGCGGATACTGCAGCGACTCGCAGAGTTTCTCGACGCCGCGGTGGATATAGCCCATGTATACGTCGATCTTCTTGATGGTCTCGCCGTCGACAGCCGTGCGGAAACGCAGCACGCCGTGGGTAGCGGGATGCTGAGGGCCGATGTTGACCACGAAATCATCCTTGTGGAAGATCTCGCGCTCATGCTTTACGACCTTGCCGTCGGCCTCGCGGGTGTAGACATCGGTGCAGTCGCTCTGGCGCTCGTTTTCGATCGAGACTGGATTCAGCGCCGGATCCTGGTCGTAGTCCTTGCGCAGGGGATAACCTACCCAGTCGATATTGAGGAAAAGGCGACGCATGTCGGGGGTGTTGACGAAGATGATTCCGAAGAAATCATAGACTTCGCGCTCGTAGATCTCGGCAATGCGCCACAGATCGGCTACCGAGTCGATGTACGGATGATCGCGGTCGGGCCCGGCGAGAACTTTCACCGAGCAGGTCTCGCCCGTCGACGGACACATTAAATAATATATACAGCCGAGCGATTCCACCCAGTCCATACCTACGATGGTGACCAGATAGCCCAGGCCGAGCTCGTCGCGAAGCGTCTTTGCGGCGGCGTGCCAGTCGGCGCCGGCCACGGTCAGCTGCGGATTGCCCGAGCCGTCGTCGGCCAGGGGGCAGGCTGCGAAACGCTTTGCGATCTTTTCCTGTAAGTTAGCCATAAGGGGTTGTTATGATTGGTTATAGCCTTTGTTTTACGTTAATTTCTGCCTTGCGCGTTCAGTCGACCGGATGCTCTTTGAGGAATTCCTCGCGGCTCTCCTGGCGGTTGACGCCACCGAAGAACTTCTCGACCTTGATCTTGCGCGAAAGCTGCATGATGCCGTAGATCATAGCCTCTGGTCGCGGCGGACAGCCGGGAACGAATACGTCGACGGGGACGATGTCCTCGATACCCTTGGCCACATGATAGCTCTTGCGGAACGGGCCGCCCGAGATGGCGCAGCTGCCGCAGGCGATCACATACTTGGGCTCGGCGAGCTGGTCGTACAGACGGCGGAATACCGGCACCATGCGGTTGACGATCGTGCCGGCCACCATCATGAAGTCGGCCTGGCGCGGGGAGGCGCGGGCGACTTCCCAGCCGAATCTGGCCATATCGAAGCGCGCCGCGCCGAGCGACACGAATTCGATGCCGCAGCAACTGGTGGCGAAAGTCAGCGGCCAGAGTGAGTTGGACCGCCCCCAGTTGATGAGCTTGTCGAAAGAGCCGACGATCACGTTCGTCCCGCTCTCCTGCAGCTCCTTTACGAGTTTTTCGATGTACTCGTTATCTTTCCATGCCTCATAGGGCATTGACTTGCATGTTACTTCCATTCAAGAGCTCCTTTCCGCCAGGCGTACACAAGGCCCAGCACCAATACTCCAAAAAAGACTGCGACGCCGAGGATGCCTATTCCGGGGTCTTTCATCACCGTAGCCCACGGAAGCAGAAACACTGTCTCGACGTCAAACATCAGGAATAAAATTGCAAACAGATAGTATCCTACATGGAACTGCGACATACTCTCGCCGCGCGTAGGGATACCGCATTCGTATGCTTCACCCTTCTGAGGGTTGAACGATCGCGGCGATATCAGCCCTGCTATCCACATTGCAAGTGCGACAAGCGCCACACCCGTCAGCAAGGCCGTGATAGCAAGCACGCCGCTGTTTGTAATTCCAAAAATGGCCAAAGATATCATAGTCTTTTCAATTTGTTTTCCATTGCGACATGGCCCTCGCACACGGCGCACGCCACGACACTCAGCCGATTTACCTTTGACTCATACGGCTTTATGCCGCCACGACGCCCTTACGGAGGCCCTGGCTCTTGTTTTCTGACTGCAAAGATAGTTAAATTTTCCCAATTTCAAGCATTCCCCCGCAAAATATTTCCACAATAAAACGCCATAATTTGCGCATCAAAATGTGCGCGCCCATTAATCATATGGATGTGGTTGGTCACGACTACGTGGGCCCCATCGACATCCGGAAGATGCGTCGGAATGACCGCTAAGCATGATTCCGCAATCGTGCCGATTTCTGACAGATTCATCACTCCGTCGGTAATTTCGCCGAAAATTACGGATTGATGATGATTGGGGATACTGTGCGAACGCCAAAATGGAATGATTTATCACTTTGACTCAAATGATGATTAGTCAAATCTGACAACCAAGCGACATCTTCATCTATACTCCTCCCCCATATAGACATATTATAAACTTCCGCATAATTTCCAATAGATTCACTAATAGTTGGCCAGTTAAGGGCAATAATGCTGCATTGATGTTTACTTGGTAATCTATCCGCTCCATATTCTTTTTCGGCTTCTTCCCAAGTTAAACCGACTTTGCTTACAAGAAACGATAAGATAAAGGGGCTGCAATCAGGATAATCAACAACAATTCCCAATTTTTTATAATTGCCACGTTCTGATTTCGGTACATTTTTCCATTCCGCTTTAGTAAAATAAACCGTTTTGCCATTGTACCTGGTAGCCAAATCAAGATTGCGGTAATCGGAATGACCGTATTCTGCCGGGGCTTCACTGGCGATTGTTGTCTCAGCCTGTGTCGGATCGACTGCTGTCTTAACAGTATCTGTCGGAGGAATGACCGCTGCGGTAATGGCAGGCTCTACGCCGGTTGTGTCGGCAAAGGCGGACGTATCATGAGCGCCGCGCGGGAAGAAAATAATCAGCAAGCCTGCGATGATGGCGACAGCGACTATTATCCACGTAAGCTTTTTGTTGGATGACTTTTTTATAGGTTCTGTAGCGCTGCTACCGGATATTGACGCGGCCGGCTGTTTCCTCTGGGTGGGATGTGACGAGGATTGCGGGGCAGCCGGACGGGCGGCGGGGTGGCGCTGGGTCGTACGGGATTCGGGCGCCGGAGTGGACGCAGCGCTGCCAAAGAGGCGGGCGGCAAGAGCGGCGGCGTCGGGGATGCGCTCTTCGGCCAAAAGGGCCATTGCCGAGCGAAGGGTGGCAATAAATTCGGGACTGGCCAGTCCGGCGAGGTCTTGCTCGAGGAAGCGGGCCGGAGCTGCCATAGCCTCGGCGGGAGCATGGCCGGTGAGGCAGTGGTAGGCCGTGGCACCTAAGGCGTAGACATCGGCCGCGGGCGAAAAGCCTGCTATGCCCGAATACTGCTCGATGGGCGAATAGCCGGGCGAGTGACCGCCGACGGGCGTGGTCGACGTGGCGCGGCCCGACTCGTCGTAGTGCTTCGACAGACCGAAGTCGATCAGTACCGGCTGCGGAACGCCGTCGCTGCCGGGTGCTATGATGATGTTCTGAGGCTTTATGTCGTAGTGCGTCAGCCGATTGGCGTGTAGCAAAGCGACTGCTTCAACGACCGGGCGAAGGAAATAGACGGTCTGTTCCTGAGTCAGCGGTCCCACGCGCCGTATGTAGTCGTCGAGGCTCTCGCCCTCGAGATATTCCATCACGTAGTAGGCTGTGTTGTTGGCCTCGAACACCTCGTTGATATTGACTATGTTGGGATGGCGAAGACCGATAGACTGCAGGCGCGTCGCCTCCTTGACGAACGACTGCAGCGAGCGGTCGATCTCAACGGCAACGGGCTTTGAGAACGAAACGGTGACGGAGTCGTCCGCACGGTCGCAGAGCGAGCCGATGAAGTGCTCCTTGAGGGCAAAGCGCACCTTGGCCGTAATGTTGCCGATCTTAACGTCAGCCTCGACCAGATAGGTGATGCCGAAGCCGCCCTGACCGAGCTTGCTGATTATGGTATAGTCGCGCTCGGGGCCATGGATAACCGTTCCGGGACGCAGTGCGCAGTCTTGCTCCATTGCTTTATTTGGAAAATAGATTTACAGATTCGGGCTCCAAAATTAACAATTTCCGGGGAATCGCCCAAGCAATTCCGGGAAAAGTGCGTAACTTTGCCGCCGATATGGTACTGTTTCCGAATGCAAAGATCAACCTGGGGCTGTGCGTGACCGCACGACGCCCCGACGGCTACCACGACCTGTCGACGGTGATGCTGCCGACGGGCTGGTGCGACGTGCTCGAGATCGTTCCGGGCCGCGGCGAGGACCACACGCTGACGGTCAGCGGCCGCGCCGTCGACTGTCCGCCCGAGAAAAACCTGGTGATGAAGGCCCTGCGCGCCCTCGAAAGCGAAACCGGCCCCCTCGCGCCGGTCGACATATATCTTGAAAATATAATTCCCGACGGAGCCGGACTGGGCGGCGGCAGCGCCGACGCGGCATTCACGCTGCGGGGCCTCAACGAGGTGCTCGGCCTCGGATTAGACGACGGCCGGCTGGCGGCCGTGGCAGCGCGGGTCGGCGCCGACTGCCCCTTCTTCATCTACAACCGCCCCGCGCTGTGCACCGGCACGGGCACCGACGTGTCGCCGATGGAAATACCGTCGCTCGCAGGCTTCACCCTGGCCATAGCCAAGGGGCGCGGCGGCAGCGTGTCGACAGCCGAGGCCTACCGGGGCATCACGCCGCGCCGGCCCGAACACGATCCGCGCGAGACGGTCGCCCTACCCCCGGCCGAGTGGGCCTGGCGGCTCGTCAACGATTTCGAGCCGACCGTATTCGCCGCCCTGCCCGCAGTCGCCGCCCTGAAGCAGCACATGTACGACTCGGGCGCCGTCTACGCCTCGATGAGCGGCTCGGGATCGGCTGTCTACGGCATATTCACCGATGACAAATTGGCACGCCGGGCACTCGGCCGGCTGACAGACTGCGACACCTGGTGCGGGGCCGCCCTGGTTTAACAGCCCGACAGTGAACGATATTCGGCATCTTTTGTTATTTATTTAATGACGAAGAGCGCCGGACGGCATCTTTGGCAACATTTTTGCTGAGAAAATCTTGAAAAACTTAAAGTCATGAGCGAGAAAAAACATAAACCCGAAATTCACGAACAGGCCGAAAACGCCCCCGAAATAGCCGACATGCTCGACGACACCACCGAATCGACCGAGACGGCAGATGTAACCGTCGACGAAGCCGACGGCATGATGAACAAGATCAGCGAACTCGAGGCCGCGCTGGAGAAGGAGAAGAAAGAATACCTCTTTCTGCGCGCCGACTTCGACAACTACCGCAAGCGCATGCTCAAGGACCGCGAGGAACTGCTGCGCAA
>CAJJQT010000138.1 GCA_905193995.1 uncultured Porphyromonadaceae bacterium
AGGAGTACAACGGCTATAAGGCATACTGGGAGGACGGAGCGCAGATCATCGCCCCTCACGACGTCAACATCATCAACCATGTCAGCCGCATCAAGCCCGAGGAGATCAAATTCAAGGGGAACCCCGAACTCATTCAGATCATCGGCGACGAGATTGACGCCGCTTTCCTCGCCAATGTCAAGGCTCTGTCGCTCGATCCCGAAGTGATCAAGCGCCAGGCCGACCTCAAGATCGTCTACACGCCTATACACGGCACCGGTGTGAAGCTCGTGCCCCAGTCGATCAAGAACTACGGCTTCACCAACATCATCCACGTTCCCGAACAGGACATTCCGTCGGGCGACTTCCCGACCGTCGACTCTCCCAACCCCGAGAACGCCTCGGCCATGGCCATGGCTATCGCAAAGGGCAAGGAAGTCAACGCCGACATCATCCTGGCCTCCGACCCCGACGCCGACCGCATCGGCTGTGTCATCCGCGACAACAAGGGTGAATACCAGCTCATCAACGGCAACCAGATCGTGATGATCCTCCTCAACTACATCATGCTCCGCAACCGCGAGCTCGGCCGCCTCAAGGGCAACGAATACGTCGTCAAGACCATCGTAACAACCGAGACCATAAAGGCCATCGCCGAGAACCAGGGCATCAAGATGTACGACTGCTACACCGGCTTCAAGTGGATCGCAAGCGTCATCCGCGAGCTCGAAGGCAAAGAGAAATATCTCGGCGGCGGCGAGGAATCGTACGGATTCCTGGCCGAGACATTCGCCCGCGACAAAGACTCCGTTTCGGCCATCTCGCTCATGTGCGAGGTATGCGCATGGGCCAAGGACCGCGGCATCGACTTCAACGAGATGCTTGAGGAAATCTACCTCCAGAACGGCTACAGCCACGAGGAAGGTGTCTCGGTAGTGCGCCCCGGCAAGACCGGCGCCGAGGAGATCCAGAAGATGATGACCGAATTCCGCGAGAATCCCCCGAAGGAAATCGGCGGAAGCCCGCTCGTCACCATCAAAGACTATCTGACCTTGAAGGCCACCGACGTCAAGACGGGCGACGTGGCTCTGCTCGACTTCCCGACTACGTCGAACGTACTCCAGTACTTCACTGAAGACGGCTCAAAGATCTCGATCCGTCCCTCGGGCACTGAACCCAAGATCAAATTTTACATCGAAGTTCACGACAAGATGGCATCGAAGGCCGACTACGACCGCTGCAATGCCGACGCAGCCGCCAAGATCGCCCGCATCAAGAAGGAACTCGGTATCTGAACCACTAACCGACACTAACATACCGGTGCATCCGGCCCTCGGGCCCGGGTGCACCGGATTTCTGAAAATGAGCGAGATTCTCTACGAAGACAACCATATAATCATTGTCAACAAACAGCCCGGCGAGATCGTCCAGGGCGACAAGACCGGCGACACACCGCTTGCCGACACTCTCAAAGCCTTTATAAAGGAGCGCGATGCCAAGCCGGGGAATGTCTTCCTCGGCTCGATCGCCCGGTTGGAGGCGCAGTGATCTTCGCCAAAACCTCCAAGGCTCTCTCACGGCTGAACGAGATGCTGCGCCAGGGCAAGATCCACAAGACCTACTGGGCTCTCACCCGCTATGTACCTGAGCCTCCCGAAGCCGAACTGACGCACTACATCACGACCGTCGAACGCAACAACAAATCGTACGCATCGGCCAAGCCGTCGCCCTCGGGCAAGGAAGCCCAGCTGCGCTATCGCGTCCTGGCCACCGGAG
The DNA here is from genome assembly GCA_905193995.1 of uncultured Porphyromonadaceae bacterium. Classification (GTDB taxonomy): domain Bacteria; phylum Bacteroidota; class Bacteroidia; order Bacteroidales; family Muribaculaceae; genus CAG-873. Next base: position 1,756 of record CAJJQT010000138.1, read on the forward strand.
ACCGCTACAGTCTCGTAGAAATCGAGCTGCTGACCGGCCGCAAGCATCAGATCCGTGTGCAGCTAAGTGCAATCGGCTGCCCCATCAAAGGCGATCTGAAATACGGCGACCGCCGCTCCAACCCCGACGGCAGCATCTCGCTGCTCGCGCGCCGCATCAGTTTCATCCATCCGGTGTCGGGCATACCCGTCGAGGTCGAAGCCCCGGTTCCGGACCAACAGCCGTGGACCGATCTGGTTGCATCTGTCAATAATAACGAACCATCAACCGTCAATGAATAAGAAAGACCTCCGAATCGTATTTCTCGGAACCCCCGAATTTGCCGTCGAGAGTCTCGACCGCCTCGTCAGCGGCGGATATAACATAGTTGGCGTGGTGACCGTGCCCGACAAGATCGCCGGCCGCGGCCACAAACTCATCCAGTCGCCTGTCAAGCAGTACGCCGTCGAACACGGTCTCACACTCATGCAGCCTGAAAAACTCAAGGATCCGGCTTTCGTCGACCAGTTGCGGAGCCTGCATGCCGATCTGTTCATCGTCATCGCTTTCCGCATGCTGCCCGAGATCGTCTGGGCTATGCCGCCGCTGGGAACATTCAATCTCCATGCATCGCTGCTGCCACGCTACCGCGGTGCGGCCCCGATCAACCGCGCGGTCATGAACGGCGATACCGTCACGGGAGTCACAACATTCATGCTCAAACATGAGATCGACACCGGCGACATTCTGCAGCAGTGCTCCATAGAAATAGGGCCCGACGAGGACGTAGGATCCGTCCACGACCGACTGATGGTACTCGGAGCTGACCTCACGGTTGAGACTGTCGAAAAAATACTTGCAGACACGCTGACACCGATACCGCAGGACAGCCTGGCCGGGAACATAACACCGACAGCAGCTCCGAAAATCTTCGCCGACGACCTCGTCATAGACTGGACGCGTCCCGGCTGCGATATCCACAACCATGTCCGCGGACTCTCGCCGTATCCTGCCGCCAGGACGGCCATCTCGTTTGACGGCCACACACCCGAACAGATCAAAATATTCAAGGTGCGGCCGACCGACACCGCGGCCGACATCGAGCCGGGATCAGTCCGAGCCGACGGCAACCGCATGTTTGCAGCCGACGGTACGGGCCACCTCGTAGAGATACTTGAAGTACATCCCGCAGGCAAAAAGCGGATGTCCGCAGCCGATTTTCTCCGCGGCGCACGCTTTTCCGAAGCACGATTTGTATAAAAATTTCCAATTTAATATTTTTTTTCATTTTATCTTAACATTATTAATTTGGAAAAACGTAACTTTACAAGACCATTTAAAGATTGATCATCAACACGAACTAATTTAACGCTTGATTGTTAAATCTTAAAGCAGCTTCCGATGCTTCGTATCAGAGATTTATCAACTATTAAAACTAATAAGATGAGCGACTTAAACGAAAACAACACCCCGCGCCGCCAACCCGCACGCCGCAGCATGCCATCGGTCAAGACCCTACTCGGCCTTACTTTCGGCATCTTCATGGTTATCATTTACGTTGGCATGGGCGTGCTGCTCATGATCAACTTCTTTAACTGGACTCCGGCATGGGACTGGGCCCGCTGGATTGTCGGACCTGTCCTGGTCATATACGGCTTCTACAGAGGCTGGCGACAATATAAGATGTTCACCCAAAGCGACGACGAGATATGAAATACGGCATCACCGCTCTGCTCGCCTGCTCGCTCTTTCTGGGCATGACCGGCTGCATGAAATACGAGAAGGACGCAAACTCCCATACCACCGGCACAACGACGATGGTGTGTGACAACACGTTCGAGAACATCATGAAGCAGGAGATCGACGTCTTCGAATACCAATACCCCCAGGCCCATATCCTTGCGCGCTACGGCACCCAGCGCGAAGCCCTCGATTCACTGATGTCGTTCAAGACCAAGACAATCGTCATCGCTCGCGACCTCACCCAGAAGGAAAAGGACTTCATCAAGTCGAAAAATCACGTGGTACGCTCGTCTAAGATAGCAGTCGACGCCGTTGCCCTGATCGTAAACCCGGCCAATCCCGTGTACAAACTGACCAAAAAAGAAATCAGCGAGATCCTTTCGGGAAGCACCCGCAACTGGAACGATATCGAACCCAACGACCTCGGCGAGATCTCTGTAGTCTTCGATGACAAGGCATCATCGCTGGCCACATACATGCGCGACTCGCTGCTCAACGGCGGTCAGTTCGGCCCCAACGTCTACGCCCAGGGGTCCGTGCCGGCGGTCTTCAAGGCTGTCATGGAAAACAAGAACGCCATCGGCGTGCTCGGCGTCACATGGATCACCTCCGACATGAGCTCGGCCGACCTCTCGCCCGAGCAGCTCACCGAGCAGGTGCTCAGCGACGATCCCGTCGTGGGCGCTACACTGAGCGACAGCGTAAAGGTCCTCAGTATCTATAACGACGCCGAGGCTCGCGCATACAAGCCCTATCAGGAACATATCTTCAACGGCACTTACCCGCTGTTCCGGCAGATGTTCATGATCACTACCGGCACATCGGGTTCGCTCGCCAGCGGCTTCTACGCTTTCGTAACGGGCGACATCGGCCAGAAGATCATCATGAAGACCGGCATCCTGCCCGCTCGCGCCACCCGCATTCAGGTTGTAGAACTCAAATAGTAATAAACTCAATCAAATATCAGTATGAAATTCAAACTTTTCTTTTCCATGCTTCTGGCCGGATCACTCCTGGCCGGCGCACAAAGTCAAGGCTACAAGGACGGTATTGAATACTACAAGGCCGGCCAGTACGAAAACGCCAAGACCATCCTGACCAACACACTCGGCCAGTCTGGAACGGATCAGGCCCTGGCCAATTACTATCTCGGCCAGACCTACCTTGCCCTCAAGGACAAGGATGCGGCCAAGAAATACTTCGACGCAGGTGTCGCAGCCAATCCAGAATGCGCCTACAACTATGTAGGTCTCGGCGCTCTCGCCCTGCTCAACGGTGATGCCGAAGCCGCTTCCGACTACTTCAAGAACGCTCAGAAACTCGCCAAGAAGAACCACGAAATCACCGTAGCCATCGCACGCGCGTATTATAACGCCGATCCTGTAAAATACAAGAAAGAAGTCGACAAGTACCTCGCAAAGGCCCACAAGGACTCCAAGAATACCGAGCCCTCGATTTACATCCTCGAAGGTGATATCGCATTCGACAACGGCAACGTAGGCGACGCAGCCACCATGTACGAGATGGCAATCAGCTACGACAACGCCAATCCCGAAGGCTACGTAAAATATGCCAACAACTATTTCAACGTCAACCCGCAGTTCTCGATCGCCAAGCTCGAGGAGTTCCTCTCGGTCGCTCCCAACTCGGCCCTCGGGCAGCGTGAACTCGCCGAGAAGTACTACGAGGCCAACTACTGGAACAAAGCTGCCGAGCAGTACGGCCGCTACATCCAGAACCCCAACCACTTCCCCGAGGACAAGGCACGCTACTCGGTCCTCCTTTACTATGGCGAGAAATATCCCGAGAGCCTCCGCGTTGCCAATGAGATCCTCGCTCAGGACCCCTCGAACTTCCTGATGCAGCGTCTCCGCTTCCTCAACGAAGTGCAGATGGGCGACTACCAGAAGGGCGCCGACGACGCAGCCGCATTCTTCAAGAACAACCCCAACGGCTACTTCACCTCCAACGACTACACCACCTATGCCGACGCTCTGAGCAACCTCGGCCAGGACTCTCTCGCCGTAGTGCAGTATGAG
>CAJJQT010000139.1 GCA_905193995.1 uncultured Porphyromonadaceae bacterium
CCAACGGAGGCAGGTGCTCTTTGTTCATGATGCGGTCGACATTCTCGACAACGACTATCGCGTCGTCGACCACAATGCCGATGGCCAGGATAAGGCCGAGCAGCGTCAGCAGGTTGAGCGAGAAGCCGAAAACAAGCATCACGCCGAATGTGCCTATCAGCGATATGGGTACGGCGATGACCGGAATAAGGGTAGCGCTCCAGTTCTGCAGCGACAGTTACACGACGAGAATCACCAGCAGAAGCGCCTCGAAGAACGTACGATAGACGTGGTGGATCGATTCGGATATATACGTCGTCATGTCGAACGGAATCTGATACGATATTCCGGCCGGGAACGACGCTGATATTTCCTCCATGGCCTTTCGGACGTTTTCCGCCACCTCCATTGCATTGGCACCGGGAAGCATCGTGACGTTGAGTACGGCCGCGTTGCCGCTGTTGATGCCGCTTTCGGTGGCATATGACGATGCCTCGAGCGATACACGGGCTACGTCGCGCAGACGGATTATCGATCCGGACGCATCGGCGCGCAGAACAATGTCCTCGAATTCACTGACTCCCGACAGTCGCCCGCGGGCCACGATCGGCATAGTCACATCGATGTCTTCGGCCGGTGTCTGGCCTATGACGCCGGCGGCTGACTCGCGGTTCTGATCTTTCAGCGCGTTCTGGATGTCCTTGACGGTGAGACCAAGGTCGGCCAGTTTGTCGGGCATAAGCCACAGCTGCATGGCATAGTAGCGCGAGCCTACGGAGCTGACCGATCCGACACCCTCGATTCGGCGAAGCATATCCACTACGTTCAGGGTGGCGTAGTTGCTCAGGTAGACTTCGTCATATTTTGGATCGGACGACATCAGAGTGATGGTCATAAGCCTTGTCGAAGTCTCCTTGGCCACGGAGATGCCGTTCTGTACGACTTCGGCGGGGAGGCGGCTCTCGGCTTTCTTAATGCGGTTCTGCACGTCGACTGCCGCCAGTTCGGGATCGGTGTCGATATCGAATGTGATCAGCGCGTTGAAGCCGCCCGAATTGGATGACGTCGAATTCATGTATATCATGCCCGGAGTGCCGTTGATTTCCTGCTCGATCGGCGTGGCTACTGCCTGCGTGACCGTAACGGCGTCGGCTCCCGGATACGATGCCGATACCCTGACGACGGGTGGAACTATCTGAGGGTACTGGTCGACCGGCAGCAGCGCCAGTCCTATGCCGCCGACTATGACGATGACCAGCGACAGGACTATCGCAAATACGGGATGGCTTAGAAAGAAATTATTCTTCATGCTGATCTCGGTTTACCTGTACGGAATCTGATTCGACTGGAATGACTCTCATTCCGTGCTTGAGTTTGTGGAAGCCTTCGACCACGATATTTTCGCCAGATTCGAGTCCGCGTTCAATGATTATGGAGTTGTCGAATTCGGGGCCTGTCTCTACGTATCGGCGCTCGACGATACTGTCGGGTTTCACTACATAGATATACGTGGCGCCTTTTTCGATCTCAAGAGCCTTGACCGGTACAGAAATGGCCTCCTCACGCACATCCATCAGCAGACGCACCCGCGTAAACTCGCCCGGCAGCAGCGTATGGTCGGGGTTGGGCATCTCGGCGCGCACGGAGAATGTTCCCGTCTTGGGATCGACCTTGGGGTCCGCGAAGTCGACAAGACCGTGGTACGGATAAGCCGTGCCGTCGGCGAGTGTGACCGTCACGTATGGCGACCACGAGCGGTTGCTGTTGGTCTGGCCGAAATTCACGTTGCGCGACTTGCTGTTGAGGTAGTCGAGAGCAGTCATCGAGAAGTCGACCTTCACGGTATCGCTGTTCACGACCACCGCAAGAAGTGATTTTGCGCCGGGGCCTACCAGCGTGCCGATGTCCACGCTGCGCTCGGAGATGTAGCCCGATATCGGTGATTTCACGGTTGTATAGCCCAGTGTCTGCTCGGCCTGAGTGAGCTCTGCCTCGCTGACGGTGACGTCAGCAGCGGCTGATTCATAGGCGGCCTCGGCATTGTCGAGATCGAGACGTGAGGCGGCGTTCTGCTCGTAGAGAGGCCGTATGCGCTCAAGATCACGGGTAGCTTTCTGCAGTACGGCGCGGGCCTTGTTGAGCCGGGCGCGAGCCTTCATGACCTGGGCGCGGTAGACGGTCGGGTCTATCACGAACAGAGTCTGCCCCTTCTTGATGAACGTGCCTTCGGCAAAAAGCATCGATTCGAGATATCCTTCGACGCGGGCACGCACCTCGACATACTGCTTGGCGCGGATTCGCCCCACATATTCGCCGTAAACCGATACATCGGCCGGGAAGACCCGCTGGACCTCGACTACCGGCCGCTCGGCGTCGCGCTTTTCTTTGCGGAAGAGTGCCGCGGCGCCCGCAGCGAGGCCTGCGATGACTACTGAGGCTGCGATCCATATCCACGGGCGCCGGTACGAGAGTATTTTCTTCAGTGATGAATTCATATGTTCTGGCTTACTACTTATTATTGTTGATTTACTTATTGGCCCTCATGGGCAGCGTGGCGCGGTTCTGTAGTCTCGTCGACGAGGTAGACAATCGACTCATACTCACGGCCGATGGTGTCGCTCATGGAAATCTCGCATGTGCGTGCCAGCGAATAGCAGCCGTCGAAGCGGTCGCCGGCTATTTCGCGGCGTTCGTCGGCTGTGGCGCTTCGGGCCACCTGAGGATAGATGAACCCGCGGTCGCCAGCTGCGCCGCAGCACTGACAGTCTACGGGCACGGTGACGCGTCGGGCACACTTGGCTGCGACTCGGCGCATGGCGTCGTCAAGGCCGAGCAGACGTGCGGCGCAGGTCGGATGGAGCAGCACGCTGTCTTTTGGCCGCGTGACCTCGAGGCGCGGCATCACGGCTTCGTCGAGCCAGCGGGTGATGTCGACTATTGTCAGGCTGTCGAACTTCGTCCGGTTCTCGTCGGTCAGGGCGTACCGCATGCCTTTAAGCATTGTATGGGTGCACGAGGTGGTGTCGCACATGATGGGGACACTGCCATGGTCTGACAGCCGAAAAAATGTCTCGACGGTGCGGTTTGCTATTTCGGCCTGCCCGGCAGGATCGCCCTTGTGCTGCCATATCTGCGAGCAGCAGAGACCGTGCATGTCGCGAGGGAGCGACAGACGCAGCCCGGCTCGGGCCGCCACACGCATGACTACAGTGATCAGGTCGTCTTTGCCCAGGGTCGAACCTCCGAAGATCCGTGTAACGCAGGCCGGGAAGTATAGCCAGTCGGGGTTGTCGGTCTGCTGCCAGTGCAGCCGTGCGGGGAACGGGAAGTGGCGCGACCAGTGAGGAACCTGGCTGTAGATACGGTGCATGAAATCGGTCGCCCAGATCAGCGGATATGGAGAAATTACCTTTTCGGTCGCTACAGCCGCCCGGAGCAACCCCCGGATGGCGCTTTCGACTGCGCCGAAATTGCCTGCGCCTGCACTCAGCGCCCGCTCCATCAGCCGCGGATCGGTGGCCGCGCGGATGCGGTCTGTGACCTCGGCCGTCGATATGTGCATCGGACAGGGCATCTCGCACGAGCCGTCGCTGCAGCAGGTCTGTTCGCCTATGTAGCGGTACTGCCTGCGCAGGCGGCCGCCTGCATCGGAGGCGATGACGCGCAGGGCCTGCAGCCGTTGGCGCGGCGTCAGTGTGATGTCGCGCGAGGGACATACGTGCTCGCAGTACCCGCATTCCATACACTTGTCGGCGTGGTCGTATCCGAGCGCCGCGCCGAAGAGGGTCATGTCCTTCATAGGGCGCATGAAGCAGTCGGGATCGTCGTTGATGATGACGCCGGGGTTGAGAATGCCGCTCGGATCGGCGAGCTGCTTGAGTCGCTTCATCAGCGCATAAATCTCAGGGCCCCACTCCTTTTCGACAAACGGAGCGATGGCGCGCCCCGTGCCGTGCTCGCCCTTGAGCGACCCGTCGAGGTTTATGACCAGATCGACCAGACCGTCCATGAAATTACGGAAACGCAGGGTGTCTTTCCCGCTATTGATCGTCGAGGTCAGCATCGGGTGTATGTTGCCGTCGCGGGCGTGACCGAATATAGCTCCGTCGTAGCCGTATTTTCTGAAAAGGTGCTGTACGCCGTCGACAAGGCGGTCGAGATCGCCAACAGGCGCGGCCACATCCTCGAGGATAACCGTGGCACCAGGCACGCGTACACCGGCTACGCAGGGGAATATGCCGTCGCGCATCTTCCACAGACTGGCCCGCTCGGCGACCGTCTTAGTGAACGGCTCGATGCGGCCCACATTTTTTATCCGGGCGAATTCGGGCGCGAGACGCGCTGTGAGATCGTCCATTTCAGGCCGCGATGAGGCGCCGAAATCGACCAGCATGGCCGTCGTGCCTGCGGGCATATCGTCGCGTCTCCCCCTGTAGCTCACTATCGAGGCATAGTCCATCATCTCTACGGCCAGGGCGCCCTGCTCGCCGAGCCACGCCGCGGAGGCCGCCGCCGATGTCACATCCGGGAAATACAGCATGCAGCTGCTGTAGTCGCTGTAGAGCGGCAGGGTGTTCAGCTCGCCCGATATAATGTAGGCGAGCGTACCCTCGCTGCCGATCAGCGCATGGACGAATATATCCATCGGATCGTCGTAGTCGACAAACGAGTTCATCGCATAGCCCGTCACGTTCTTGATTCGGTATTTGCGTATGATCTTTTCCTTCAGAGCGCTGTCAGCCATGATGCGCTCCCGTATCTCGAGCAGACCCCGGCAGAGGTCGCGTTCGTCGTCGGCGAAGCGCCGGCGGTCGCGTTCGGAGGCGCTGTCGTAGACGTGACCGTTGACGAGCATGAACTTCAGCGAACTTAGCGTATGATATGAATTGTGAGCCACGCCGGCCTGCATGCCGCTCGAGTTGTTGGACAGTATGCCGCCCATCATCGCCGCCGACGAGCTGGCCGGATCAGGTCCGATATGCGTATTGTAGGGCTTGAGATACGCATTGATCTGGTCGGCTGTGATGCCGGGTTCGAACCATATCCGCGCGCCCCGGTCGCGCACTTCACAGTCCTTCCAGGCTGTGCGCAACTCGCATATGATCCCTTCGCCCAGAGTCTGTCCCGAAAGCGACGTGCCGCCGGTGCGGAACGTCACGCCCATGCCTCTGTTGCGGGCCAGTTCCAGAATCATGCCTACTTCCGCGGCATTCTGCGGGCGCACGACAGCCTTGGGCTTTATGTTTAGATATGAAGCGTCGCGGGCGTATATTTCGCGCCAAAGATCATCGGCGAACACCCTATCGCGCCCCACTATGGCGGCAAGTTCATTTTTAAGGCTCATACATTTATTCTTTTAAGCATATTGATGGATTCAGTCACCAATATCTATAACAAACAAACGCTGCCTTTGATTGCCGCGCCGCGAATTTTGCCGTCACTCGCGGTATTTGGTCGGATTCATGCCCAGATTATGCTGCACGTACCGGCTGAAATATGCCGGTGACGAAAAGTTGAACATCGACGAGATCTGAA
>CAJJQT010000140.1 GCA_905193995.1 uncultured Porphyromonadaceae bacterium
AGACGATGCTTTAATCGTCATGGGCGGTTGTGGCGCGTTTCATCGTATTGGCGCCCTTGCGCAAGGCGATTGGAAGTTTACTGAAGCTGCATGATCCGGTCGCGGACAACGGAAAGAACGCCTCGTACGGAGGAAAAATATCGGATGGCGTTGTCCTCCGTACGGCCTTCGGGAACCGTGACGGCTATGCCGTTGATGTTTTCATAGATATACAGGATTATCGATCCGTATTTATCGGCAGCCTTCAGCAGGTCTTCTTTCCCCTCTTCGGGATCATAGTAAATGATGAGATTGGCGGCTTCAGTGTTGCCGCCGGTTGACTTTGAGGCCGCGCAGGCAGCCAGAAAGGATGCCGACGCGACAACAAGCGCTTTTATGATTCGTATTACAGGCATTTATGTGATTACTGATAAACGGTCAGTACGACGGCACAAAAATACGTCAAATTATCGTGATAAACAAGTTGAGGGGATATTAGCAAAAAAACGTACGGGGCGCCCCGGAGGTGATAAATTATTAGCCGCGCAGCAAAGTTGCCGCGCGGCCATTTCCATAACTTCGCGAAGAGTATTTATCAAAAGATAAGCAGCCCCTACCTGATATAGACTTTTTCGGCCCGCGATCCGGTGCGTCGGATGTAGCAGCCGCTCGAAGGCTCGGCTACGCGCATGCCCTGGAGCGTGTAGTATTCGGGAGTGCCTTCTTCTGTTGAGATTTCTGCATCGCTGACACCTTGCCAGTCGGGCATGTAGATGACCGTCTCGGGAGCGTTGCAGCCGCCGAGGTCGTCCTCGTCGATTTCATCGCCGAGGTTGACGAGCGACCACATAGGCGCGGCGATATGGATTTCGTGGTTTTCGAAAGTCGTCACCAGATCGGGGCATTTCTCATTGATTCCCACCGCGCCGTCGGGGTCGTCATAGAAGAACAGGCTGTAGCCTTCGAAATTATGCACTATGTATTCGATAGGAGTCTTGCTGATGGGATGAATGGCTGTGATGCCCGTGAACTGCGGCATGATGATTATCAGACGCGGGTCAGTCATGTCGATGATGAGGTCGCGGTTTTCTTTCAGGCCTTCGTGGAACTGGCTGAACCATCCCGTGGCGCTCCGCCATGGCTCGACGATGCGTATGTAGCCTTCGGGAGTGGTACTCCGCTGGAACATGCAGGTGAGCACATATTTCGTCGGATCGACGCGGTTGCCGTCGTCATCGCGCCATATGCATGTGAGCCAGCCGTCGTAGATCTCGCCCTGCCCCCAGTCCTGCCAGCCGTAGTCGTGGCCGTCTATAAGGGTGGGGCGTGCGGCCGACATCAGTTCGGTCCCGGCGCCGCACAGGTGAGCGAACGAACGCTCGGCCGCGGTGGGTTGTTGTGCCGATGCGACGGCGGCGACTGTCAGAAATGAAAGAGTTAACAGCAGTTTCATAGAAAAATGTTTTTAAGGTTGTATATTGTATTCGGCTGATAGCGCCACGACCCTAAGCCGCTATGCAAAAATTAGCCTTGGCCGTGCAATTTTTTGTGTCGGACGGACGTTAGACTTGTATGAAAACTGAACTTGAAAAGTGCATGGCCGGTGAAATATACGACTGCCATGCTCCGGTTTTTGTCGAGCGCAAGGCCCGCGCTTCCGAATGGTGCGCCCGCTATAACAGTGTGCCTTATTCTGAACGGCACCGACGCTACGGCATGCTTAAGGAGCTTTTCGGCAGTGTCGGCAAGAATGTCTCGGTCGGCGACGATTTTATCTGTGGATTCGGCTGCAACATATACATCGGCGACAATGTCTCGATAAATCTGCGCTGTATGCTCATCGACTGCAACCGGATCGTCATCGGCAACGATGTACTAATAGCTCCGGGCGTCCAGATCAACACTTCGTCGCATCCCGTCGAGTTCTCCGAAAGGCTTAATCCCGACTGGCAGCCCGGTTCGGCCGCTTACCGTTGGCAGACCTATGCCCGCCCAATCGTGATAGAAGACGGCTGTTGGATCGGAGCCGGCTGCCTCATACTTCCGGGCGTCACCGTGGGTGCCGGATCTGTCATCGGTGCGGGAAGCATTGTCTACCCGCCGGCAGTGTCGCCGTCGGCAACCCATGCCGCGTCATCCGCCGCATCAACTCAAAATAGAAGCAAGTAACTATGATCAGGACGATACTTTTTGATATGGGCGGGGTGGTTTTTCTGCAGGACACGCAGGAGGCTTTCCGCAGGTTTACGGAAATCGGCGTTGACGCGCGCAAATTCATGGGCGACTACGGCCAGAAAGGCTTCTTCCTCGCGCTTGAAAAGGGCGAGATCTCGGCCGATGAGTTCTGCGGCGAGATCTCGGCGCTGATCGGCCGTCCCGTGACCTGGGACGAAATGCAGCATTGCTGGCTCGGCTTCCTGAAATCCGTGCCGTCCGACCGCTTGCGCACCCTCGAACGCCTTCGCCAACGATACCGCATCTGCCTGGCCAGCAATACCAATCCGTTCATAATGGCCTATACCCGCGGCGACCGCTTCAGCGGCGACGGACACGGCATAGAGCATTATTTCGACCGGCTGTACTGCAGCTACGAGATGGGCGTCTGCAAGCCCGATGCTGAATTTTTCGAAAAGATTCTTGCCCAGGAGGACGTCAGCCCGTCGGAAACGGTGTTCGTCGACGACAGCCGCAAGAACATCGAGGCAGCCGAGAGGCTCGGCATCCGCGGACTGCTCGTCGAACCCGACTCGGACTGGACCGTGCCCCTCGAAACTCTACTCGACGCTTTTTGACTTGCGGCGGTATGTCTGGTAGTTGTCGAAACACAGATATGTGATGACGACAATGCCGAACAGTTCGAACCAGGCTTTGCCCGAACTTGGCTCCATTGCCACTTCCCATGCTCTGGCGGCGATGCACGCCAGCCCGACGGCCGTAAGTGCGAGCGATATGTTGCGTTTTACCCGATAATTTGTTGTCATATCATCGATTGATTATTTGGTTTGGCTGCTGCCGAAATCAGTGCAAAGTTAAGCAATATTTTCAAGAATCCTCCCTCCCGCCCCTGAGATTATTTATTACTGAGGATTGCGATGCGGTTTGAAAATTTCAGGAATGTGACTTTCCCGTCGGTCACAGCAGCTTTTTGGCCCGTGTATAGTTCAGTGACAGTCGAGCCGTCGGCGAAGATCCCGCTGACGTCGATCGGACATCCGTCGGCCGGGCGTAGTTTTATAAGGATTTTGTCGTTGCCGTTGTAGCGCACACATGTGTGCGTGTCAATGGTCCGCTGGAGCCCGGTGGCGATCACAGGATTGTCGCGGCGTATCTGTCCCAGACGCCGGAAGTGTTCGAGCAGTGTGCTGTCTATGTCGGCCCAGTCCATGTCGGAGCGGAACGCCTGGTCGCTGTCGACGTTCAGACGCGCCTCGCTGAGTTTGCGGCCTGTCTCGTCGCCGTAGAAGATTTGCACTATGCCCGGTGCGAGCAGGAATGTGGTGGCGCAGTCAGTCATGTTCGACATGTCGGCGTCGCGGTGATACGAGTTGTTCAGGTAGCTGAACGGCTGCCAGCCGTCATGCGCCGCAAGGCTGTCGGCATACGCCTGCCAGGTGTATACGATGCCGTCATAGTCGCCGTGCTTCGGAAAGTAGAAATTCACCATGCTCGAGAAGCCTGCATCGGCATATTCCGGCTTGAAGTCGATCGAGGCGCCGTCGAAGTCGCCGGTCATATAGAATCTGTCGGTCCAGTCGGCTGCCGGTTCGCCTTTATGTCTTGCGCGCCATCGTTCCAGAGCTTCGTTGCAGGCCTGGTTGAGCTCTTTCCAGCGGTTAAGATGCACGTTTTTGACTATGTCGCAGCGGAATCCGTCGATGCCGAATTCCTCGACCCACGATGCGATCCAGCCGATGACATACTGCATCGGCGACCATTGGCGGTCTTTGCGCAGCCCGCGTGCCGAGGGATTGACCCAGGCATCGTTGTCCGTGCCCTCGGCTCTCCATTTTCGGTGCAGAAAGTCGGGGATGCTGACCGGATCGTCGCTCTCGTCCTTGAAGTCGGGCATTCCGAAGAGTGTGGCCTGCAGCGGATCGCTTTCGGCCCAGCCCTCGTCGGGCATACGGATCCATTCGCGGCCGTACCAGCCGTTCCACGCGGCGCGGTTTTCGAAGAATTTGTCGTAGCTCCACTCGCGGATGTGCTGCGCGGCCTCGGCTTCAGTCAGACCCGTGTCGGCGAAGCCAAGCTGCACGGCGTCGAGCAGCGTCGGATAGCCGGGATCGTTGAGGTTGGCCCCGAGCATCACGCGGATGCCCTGCGCGTGTAGCGTATCGACCAGTTCGCGAAATTCCCTGACGGTACCGTAGTTCTTGTCGGTCTGTGTGTAGTCAAGTGGATAATAACCGTGGTAGCCGTAGTGCGGGAAGTCGTTGACCGGGCCCGATCCTGACATCCATCCGTGGATCTGCTCATAGACGTCGGTCAGCCACACCACATCGACCCCCAGTTCGGTGAAATAGCCATCTTTGGCCTTTTCAAACATCCCTTTGAAGTCGCCGCCGTGGAACGTGGCTGCGTTCAGCCGCTCGCTCCCGTAGTCGGTGATGCGGCCGTAGTTGACATCGTTGGTCGGATCACCGTTTGCGAAGCGGTCGGTAATCACAAAGTAGACAGTCGCTCCGTCCCATGAGAACGTCCGGTTGTCTGCCGCCGCAATCGCCGGCAGAGCACTGACTGCCACCGTAAGATAAGTAAGTATGGCTTTCATCGCAGAAAATATTTTTCTGCAAAATTACCTCTTCGCCCCTGCTCCGGCAATACTGAAAAATAACCATTACAGCAGCTTCATGGCGACGGCGGCGGTGACGGCCTCGATGCTGTTGCCGACACTCAGCTTCGCGATGATGTTCTGTCGGTGTCGGTTGACGGTGTGGATGCTGATGCCGAGCATGTCGGCGATCTGCTTGCTCGGGCGTCCGTCGCGTATAAGTTTCAGGACTTCCTTCTCGCGGTCGCTCAGCACATGTCGTCGACGCGTGTCGAACGTCAGCTTAGTTACAGCTCCTCTGACGTTGTCGACGATGCGTGGATCTATTCCATGATCCGTGTCCTGATAAGGCGAAATGTCGTAAAGACACAGTATCAGCCATGTCTTCCCCGCGGGCGACAGCCCGACGATCTGAGTGCTGTTGTCGACATAGCGGTATGTGCCGCACTTGTCGCGCATCCGCAGGCGGCACACGGCCTTCCGGCCCGGTTTGGCTTGGCTGTCGAGCCCGTCGGTCAGCCTGAAGAACTCATATTCGAGAAAGCGCTTGTCTACGAGGTCTTCGGGGTGAATCAGGCCGTATATATCATCCTCGTCGCTTGAATTCACTTCGATGACGGGCTGCTCTGCGTCTGCCAGACCCATTAGCTGCCCGAATTTGCCCGGGAAGATGTAGCAGCGGTCGCAAGATGCGTCCGTGATGACGGCGCAGCCGCCGCGGACCTTTACG